>JBAXYK010000029.1:0-7005 GCA_041670825.1 Bacilli bacterium
AACTTATTACAGGGGGTATTTTTATGGCTAGGATAAAATGTGTTGTTAAATATGATGGCACTAACTTTTCTGGGTTTCAAATTCAGAATAATATGCGTACCATACAAAGTGAATTAGAAAAGGCCTTGTCAATAATAAATAAAAAAGATATTTCAATTGTTGGATCGGGTAGAACAGATGCGAAGGTCCATTCAAGAGGACAAGTAATACATTTTGATACAGATATTAAAATGTCAGTTGTTCAATGGAAAAAAGCTATCAATAGTCTTCTCCCTAGTGATGTTTATATTAGTGAGGTAGAACAAGTTGATAATGACTTTCATGCGCGTTTTTCAGCAATTCAAAAAGAATATCGCTATTTAATCAGCACGGGAGAGTATGACCCTCTACAAAATAATTATGTATATCAACTATGTAGATTTTTGAATATTGATAAGATGCAAGAAGCAGCAAAATTATTTTTAGGTAATCATGATTTTAGAAATTTTTGTGCCAATGATGAGGAAGAAACTGAAAGTTTTGTACGCAACATTAAGAGTATAAATATTGTTGCAAAAGATAAGCTTTTAAACATTTCAGTAATTGGTGATGGATTTTTAAGATATATGGTTAGAAATATTGTTGGTGCAATAATAGAAATTGGACTAGAAAGAGCAGCAAATGATGCTATTACTAGTAGATTAGATAAAGAAGAAAGAGATATTATTCCATTTAGAGCTCCAGCTCATGGTTTATATTTGGAAGAAGTAACATATGAATCTAATTTTAAGAAGAAACTTCATAACTATCATACACATACATATAGATGTCTTCATGCAAATGGTTCTGACGAAGAATATGTATTATCAGCAATTAAAAATGGTTACCAAACTATAGGTTTTAGTGATCACATGATGGTTCCAGGTGTAGATAATGACAACTGGACTCGTGGTAAATTTTCAGAATTTCCAGGATATGTTGATTCTATAAGAAGCTTGAAAGAAAAGTATAAAGATCAAATTGATATTTATGTTGGTATGGAATGCGAGTATTTTCCTCCACTATACGACTTTCTTCACGATTTATTAGTATCAAAAAAGCTTGATTATTTAATTTATGGGAATCATTATCGTTATTATGATGGGAAAAGTATTACTGGGTATTTTGGCTATTGTAAGACAGATGAAGATGTAATTGAATACACAGTTATGGCTCTAGAGGCATTAAAGACGGGTTTATTTTCTTGTTTTGCTCATCCAGATTTATTCATGAATTCAATGAAAGAGTGGACAGCTATTTGTGATGATTGTGCTTGGAAATTATGTGAAACGGCAAAGGCTTTAGATATACCACTTGAGATAAATCAAGGAGGTATACGTTATTCAATAAATGGAGGAGTAAACATTGAGGAACGATATTTATATCCTTATTACAAATTTTGGGAAATAGCCAAAAAAGTCGGTAATAAAATAGTCATTAATGTTGATGCTCATAATCCTAAGGATTTTAGTAATCCAGCTGTGAAGCTTAGTTATGACTTTGCTGAAAAATTAGGAATTAAAATTGATGAAAAAATTGAATTTAAAAAAGTATTATAAAGGGAGAAATTATGAAAATTTTAGTTTGTAATGTTGGGAGTACTTCTTTAAAATATCAGTTAATTGATATGGATGACAATGAGAAATCACTATGTATAGGAAAAGTTGAAAGAGTTGGCTCACAAAATGGTATATATTCTCATAATGATATAAATGGTTTAAATTTCAAAAAAGAAATGCCTATAAGTAATCATGGGATTGCTATTGAATATATGATTGAAACTTTAAAAAAGGGATTAATAAAAAGTCTTGAAGAAATTTCTTGTATTGGATTTAAAGTCGTTCATGCAAAAGGTGTTAGTGGCGTTCAAGAATTGAATGAGAATGTATTAAAGGCAATGGCTGATTTTAATTCTATTGCTCCAGCTCATAATCCACCTTATATTTCGGCAATTCGTCAGTTTAAAAAGATTGTTCCGACAATACCTTTAATTGGTTCATTTGAAACAGGTTTTCATCAAACAATGGAACCTAAAGCATATTTGTATCCAATAGATAGAGATATAAGTGAAAAATATTCAATTAGAAGGTATGGCTTTCATGGCGCAAGCCATGAATATTTGGCTAATAAAGTTAGTGAATATATGGGTAAGAAAAAAATCAAAGTTATCACTTGTCATCTTGGTGGGTCTGCATCGATATGTGCAATTAATGATGGAAAATCAGTGGATACAACACTTGGTTTTTCTTTGCAGTGTGGGATAATGCATAACAATAGATGTGGAGATATTGATCCATATATAATTTTTTATTTAATGGATGAGGCCAAAATGAGTGAAGATGAAATAAAATTAATGCTAAATAAGAACTCTGGATTATATGGTATGTCACATATTTCAAATGATTTAAGAGATATTGAAATTGAAGCTTCAAAAGGAAACATAGATGCCATAAATACCATTGAAAAATACTGTTATGATATAACAAAATATATAGGAGCATATATTGCTTCTTTAGGAGGAGTAGATGCCATTGTATTCTCTGGAGGTATAGGTGAAAATTCTAGCCTAGTAAGACAAAAAGTTTTAGAAAATCTTGAGTTTTTAGGAATAAAAATGGATAATGATTTAAATAGATTTGCAAAATGTGATGCTAAGATAAGTAGCAAAGATTCAAAAGTTGAAATATATATAATTGCTACTAATGAAGAGATAATTATTGCTAGAAAGGCAAAAGAGTATTTACTATCTAGTAAGTAATCAAATAATCTTGACTTTTACTGGCAATAAAGTTATCATAATTAATGGCACTGTTTTGCTTAATTGGAGCCCCGGTAAGCTACAATTTAGTGAGGAGGATTTGTATGCAAAGACAAACAACAATGATTAAGCCACAAGAGGTAACTCATAAGTGGTATGTTGTAGACGCTAAAGGAAAAAACCTTGGTCGTCTCGCAAGTGAATTAGCAATGGTTTTAACAGGTAAAAATAAGCCAATTTTTACTCCAAACGTTGATTGCGGAGATTATGTAGTAGTAATAAACGCAAAAGAAGTTAATTTAACAGGAAATAAGTTAAATACAAAAAACTATTATAATGTTTCTGGCTATTTAGGAGGACTTAGAACTCGTAGTGCAAGAACTATGGTTGAAAAGTATCCAGTAGAAATGGTCGAAAGGGCAGTATGGGGAATGTTGCCAAAAGGACCATTAGGTAGAAAAATTTATAAGAAATTATTTGTGTATGAAGGAGCAGAACATCCACATGCTGCTCAAAATCCACAAGTATTAGAATTTAAGTAGGAGGTTAAAAGATGGCTGCAAAGAAAAAAGTTGCTGTTCAATATAGAGGAGTAGGAAGACGTAAGAGTTCAACATCTCGCGTAATTTTAACTCCAGGGACAGGTAAAATATTAGTAAATGAAGTAGAGGTAGAAAAATACATGCCTTCTGCTACTCTAGTTATGGATTTGAAACAACCATTGGTATTAACCAATACACAAGATCATTTTGATATTTTAGTAAATGTTAATGGTGGTGGATTCACTGGACAAGCAGGTGCAATTAGATTAGGTATTGCAAGAGCTTTATTAGTTGCTTCTTTAGATTATAGAGCAGTATTAAAGAAAGCTGGCATGCTTACTCGTGATGCAAGAGCTAAAGAACGTAAGAAATATGGTCTTAAGTCTGCTAGACGCGCACCACAATTCTCAAAACGTTAATCAAAAATATTATCAATTTTGGAAACTCTCACTTATGTGGGAGTTTTTTTATATTTTAGATATTACTTAAGAAATTCGAAAATGTAGCAATTACCTTAATAATTATCTAAAGAATCGATAATCAAAGGTTATTTGCTAAATATTATGTAATAATATAAAATATACCTATAGGAAGTGGTAATGTATGAAAAACAATTATAATATTGATTCTCAAAAAAAGAACAAAATGACAGTTGTTGTTGTTTTAATATCAGTAGTTCTTACAGTCGTTATTGGTATTTTTATATTTTCCATGGTCTTAACCGGTGATATAAAAATAGAATTAAGGGAATCCATGATTTATATAGATGCAGCGTATTGGCCAGATAATAGTATTGATTATTCTAGCATTGAATCAGTCGCATATACAAATGATCTAGAAATAGGTAGAAGAACAAATGGATTAGGTGGGACTAAATTATCTGAAGGGCATTTTAATAACGAGGCATATGGAGACTATCTTCTTTACATATATAATGATTGTAACAGTTATATAGTACTAGATACTTTTGATAGCATTTTTGTTATAAATAGTAATAATGATATAGAAACTCAGAAACTATATGAAGATATTCAATCGAAATTAGGAATGTAAGTTCCAAAACAACATGTATAAAACCATATTTTGCTTTAAAATACGGAAATATTATTGACATGCATTTAAGAAAATGATATATTAATAAAGCCGTTATGTGGGCCTGTAGCTCAGTTGGTTAGAGCGTACCCCTGATAAGGGTAAGGTCGCTGGTTCGATTCCATTCAGGCCCACCATAACTATGTTAAAACACATATGTGTTTTTTTTTATAAAGGAGGAGAGAATATGCTAAATAAATTACTTGGAAGCAAAAAGTTTTACAAACGTATCGTAGCAATATCTCTTCCAATTATGCTTCATCAAGGGATTACTAATTTCGTGAATTTGCTAGATAACATAATGGTTGGTCAACTTGATAAGAATGCTATTGCAGGAGTAGCAATAGCAGCTCAATTATTATTTATTGTTAACATAGCCCTAATGGGAGGATTAGCAGGTCCAGGAATTTTTGTTGCACAGTATAATGGAGCTAAAGATGATGAAGGAGTTCGACAATCGTTTAGGGCAAAAGTTCTTTTTGCAATAATAATATCAATTCCATTGATTTTGATATATTCATTTTTTAGCCCATCAATAATTCATCTTTTTTTGGATGAAGCAGCTTCGATTCAAGCCGCACAATCATATTTAAACATCATGATAGTTGGCATAGTTTTGATTGCAATAGTTCAATTATATGGTTCATCACTAAGAGAAATTGGTAAAACTCACCTTCCTTTAATTGCTGGAGTTATTGCGATTTGTATAAATCTATTCTTAAACTATGTCTTAATTTTTGGACATTTTGGATTTCCAGCATTAGGTGTTAGAGGAGCAGCAATTGCTACAGTGTTTTCTAGAGTAATAGAAGTCTTAATTCTAGTAATAATGTCACACGCTAGAAAAGAAGTATTTTGTCATGGGGCATACAAGAATTTTAAAATAGATAAGCGATTATTAGGAAGAATATTTAAGAAAGGCATGCCACTTTTAGCAAATGAAGTGCTTTGGAGTCTTGGCAGTACAGTAACAGTTTTGGCCTATTCAATGCATGGCGAAGATATAGTCTCAGCATTAACTATATCTCAAGCAACAACAAATATGTTTTTTATTTTGTTTGGTGCATTAGGTAATAGTATTGCGATAATTGTTGGCAGTGATTTAGGAGCAAATAAACTTGAAGAGGCTAAGGCAAATGCTCATAAGTTAATAGCATTTGGAACCGCTATTGCTATCTTAATGGGGGTAATTTTGATAGTTATTTCGCGTTATATTCCATTATTATATAATGTTGATGATTCAATAAGACATATAGCTCAATATTTGATGACTATTAGTGGAATATTCTTTGCTGTTTATACTTATAATGTTTGTTGCTTTTTCACTCTTAGAGCTGGAGGCGCAACAAGACAAACTCTTATATTTGATTCACTATTCATGTGGCTTGGTCAAGTTACAATTGCATTATTGTTAACTCTATTTACTGAATTTAAAATATATGAGGTTTTTATCGCTGTTCAATTAACAGATGTAATCAAGTCATTTATTGGAACAAGCATGGTAAGAAAGGGTATTTGGATTAAAAATTTAGCTTTAAAATTGGACTAAAAAAAGGGCAATAAAAAGCAAAAAAACATTTAAATAGTATTGAAATACTATTTTAAGTATGTTATTATAAATAGGCGCTAAAGAGCGTACGCCTAGTTAGCTCAGCGGTAGAGCAACCGGCTGTTAACCGGTTGGTCGTAGGTTCAATCCCTACACTAGGCGCCATTTTTATGGTCGGTTGGAGAAGTGGCTTAACTCACATGCCTTTCACGCATGCATTCACGGGTTCGAATCCCGTACCGATCACCATATTGATTTTTGTAAATAATTTTGGTAAAATACTAGTACTTATGCTGACTTAGCTCAACCAGGCAGAGCAACTGACTTGTAATCAGTAGGTTGTAGGTTCAATTCCTATAGTCAGCACCATTTTTTATGCGGCTGTGGCGGAATTGGCAGACGCACTAGACTTAGGATCTAGCGCTTAGGCATAAGGGTTCAAGTCCCTTCAGCCGCACCATTTTTATTGGTCTCACTATGAGACTTTTTTTATTTATTTAATAGTAGTGAAAAAATATAGTAAAACTATATAATTATTATATAGTGATTTTTAATGGGGGATATTTAATTGAAAGAATTAGCTTTAGTAGTGGATACATATGGATGTCCTAATAGGTGTAAACATTGTTGGCTAGGACACATGTCTAATAGAAAAATGCCCCAAGGCAGTGACGAATTTTTAATCAATTACTTTTCTCCCTTTTTTGATAGTATTGAATATTATAGTTGGGTTAGAGAACCAGATTATTGTAATGAATATAAAAGCAGATGGGAAAAGGATATTGCAATTTCAAAAAATTCAAAACCATCAAGGTTTGAACTTGCAAGTTTTTATATGTTAAATCATGATGATAATTATGTAAAGTTTTTAAAAGAAGTTAGAACAAAGATTGTTCAATTAACTTTCTTTGGTCTTGAAAAGATGACAGATAAATATGTTGGGAGAGTTGGAGCATTTAACGAACTAATAAATGCTACAAATATTTTGCTTGATAATAATATTTCTGTGCGTTGGCAAGCATTTATAAACAAAGAAAATAAAGAAG
>JBAXYK010000030.1:0-6976 GCA_041670825.1 Bacilli bacterium
AACTGGATTAATACAATCAAGTAGTGCTACAACAGTAATTGCAATTGGTCTTATAAGAGCAGGCCTAATGACCTTGCCCCAAGCCGCAGGAATTATTATGGGTGCCAATATTGGTACAACGGTGACCGCTTTTATTATTGGCTTAAATATTTCTAGTATTGCTCCTTTCATTCTTGCAATAGGAGTTTTAATATATTTATTTGCATCTTCTCCTAGACTAAAACATACAGGAGAGGTTTTTTTCGGTTGGAGCATTATTCTTTGGTTTATCGCTTTTAGAAACTGCGCTAAAACCATTGGCTCAACTTCCAGAATTCATAGCATTTGTTAAAGATTTAGGAAACAATCCATTTCTTGGAGTACTTGTTGGAATGACTGGAACAGCTGTTATTCAATCATCTTCTGCATTTATAGGAATAATTCAATCATTATACTCTGCATCTGCTAGTTCAGGATTTACTCTAGCAATTGCAATGCCTATATTATTTGGTTCAAACATTGGTACAACTATTACAGCTGTCCTTGCTTCAATAGGAGGATCTACAACCTCTAAGCAAGCAGCTGGAGTACATGTTATGTTCAATGTATTAGGTTCATTAATATTCTTGGCATTACTCTCACCATATACTTATTTAATAACTTGGTTATCATCTTTATTACAACTTGATCCAAAGATGCAAATTGCGTTTGCACATATTCTTTTCAATATAATTACAACACTATTATTATTCCCATTTACTAATATTTTAGTAAAAATAGTTACGAAAATTACTCCAGATAGAGACAATAACTTGTTAATGCCAGAGATAAATTTATCTCAATTAGATAGAAACGTTATGGAAATCTCTCCTGCAACTGCTCTTGGTATTGCAAAAGAACAAACAATTGTTATGGGAAAGTTAGCACAGCAATCTGTTGAAAAACTATATGAGTATTTTACAAAAAAGGACTATTCAGCAAGAGATATTTCTGTAAAAATTGAGGCAACAATAGATGAATTTGACAGAAAATTAATGCAATTTTTGTACTCGATGGAGCATTCACAACTAGAACAAAACGAGATTAATGTTTATTCAAGAATTTTGAAGACATTCAAAGATATTGAAAGAATTAGTGATCATTGCGAAAATCTTGTTGAGTATTTTAACGAATTCTTCAGTTCTGGTGAAAATATACACGAAGAAGCAAAAGAAGATATATTGAGTATGTTAACACTTGCTTCAGAAATGGTAAAAAATAGTATTAATTCTTTTGAGTATAAGAATACTTTCTTAGCAAACATTGTTAGAGAAAAAGAAATTGATATGGATGAATTAAACAAACAAGCTCGAGAAAGGCATGTAAAAAGAATTGTTAATAATAAAGACTCTGGTAAAAAATATATATCTGTGGTCTTTGTTGATTTAATAAGTAACATTGAGAGAATTGGTGATCATTGTGTAAATATTGCTGATACAACTCTCGAATCAATTAAAATAAACGATTAAACATTATAAAAGGTATTTGTGAATTATTATTTTCACAAATACCTTTTATTCTTCATAGGCATCAATTATTTCTTGAACTAATGGATGTCTTGTTACATCGCTTGCCGATAATTTCACAAAGGCGATATCTTTTATTCTACCGAGAATATCTTCTGCCTCACCCAATCCAGACTTAATTCTTATTGGTAAATCAACTTGAGTAATATCACCTGTTATTACCATTTTTGAGCGAAAACCCATTCTCGTTAAAAACATTTTTAGTTGTGCAGATGTGGTATTTTGTCCTTCATCTAGAATTATAAAAGCATCTTCAAGTGTTCGTCCTCTCATATAAGCAAGTGGTGCAATTTCTATTGTTCCTTTTTCTATTAACTTCTCAACATTTTCTTTTCCTAACATTTCATATAAAGCATCATATAAAGGTCTTAAATAAGGATCTGCCTTTTCTTTCAAATCACCTGGAAGAAATCCTAAACTCTCACCAGCCTCAACGGCTGGTCTTGTTAATATAATTTTTTTAATCTTACCGGATTTTAAAAGAGAAACTGCATAGACAACAGCCATATATGTTTTACCAGTTCCTGCAGGACCGATACTAAAAACTATATCAAAATTAAATAATGCCTTTGCGTACCATAGTTGTCCCAAAGATTTGGGAAAAATAATTTTGTTTGTTAAAGTTTTGCCAATTATAACTTTATGAAAATCTTCAAGAGCGTCTAGTTCTCCTTTATTAACAAGAGAAATAGCTTGGAAAATAGTTCTAGAAGTGATTTCATAATTATTTTTTGCCAAAATTATTAGAGCATTTAATATATCTTTTATTTTTATATATGAGGATTGTAAATTACCATTATTTAAAAATATACTGTTATCCCTATATGTAATAAGTACATCAAAATATTTCTCAATTATTTTTATATTAGCATCATCTATTCCAAAAACAGATCTTAGTTCTTCAAAAGAAACATCTGTTAGTTTTATTTCAAAATTTTCTCCCATTGCTTTCCTCTTTTCTCATTTTACATTATTATACATCATTATCACAATTATATTATAACAAAATAAAAACACCTTGATAGGTGTTTAATTTCTAATATGATTTACGACGTGCCATCTCAGCTTTTAGCTTTCTTTTTACGCCAGGCTTTAAATGGAATTCACGTTTACGCACTTCAGCAAGGGTGCCCGCCTTAGATACTTGTCTTTTAAAACGGCGTAGTGCATCATCCAATGTTTCGTTTTCACGAACTATTGTTTTTGGCATGAATCTTTCTCCCTCCTTCTGAAGTTCATTACTACTACATTAGGATTATATATGAATTTATCTTTTAAATCAAGAGTAAACAAACAAAAATAATCATTATTTTAATATTTTTCTTCGCTAATTCCTCCAGAAATTAATTTTGGACCGCTTGAAGTTCCTATTCTTGTAGCTCCAGCGTTAATAAAATCAATCATATCCTTTTGAGTTCTGACGCCTCCAGAAGCTTTGACACCTATATTTGGTCCAACAACCTTTCTCATAAGTTTGACATCTTCAATAGTCGCACCACCCGTGGAGAAACCAGTTGATGTCTTGACAAAATTTGCTCCTGCTTTAACTGCTAGTTCACAGGCTTTAATTTTTTCTTCGTCAGTAAGTAAACATGCTTCAATTATTACTTTAACAATATGGTTTTTTGAAGATTCAACTACTTTACTGATGTCATTTAATACATACTCATAATCTTTGCCTTTTAATCTAGAAATATTTATTACCATGTCTATTTCATCAGCACCATTATTAATTGCATCTCTAGCCTCAAATGCCTTTACAGCAGTAGTTGTTGCTCCAAGTGGAAATCCAATTACTGTACACACAAGAACATCACTATTTTTCAATTTTCCTTTGCAAAAAGGAACAAAACCAGGATTAATACAAACAGATTTAAAATCATATTTAATCGCTTCATCACATAATTTATCTATTTCTTGTAAACTACAATCAGCCTTCAATAATGTATGATCTATATATTTATTATATTTTCCCATAAAATTACTCCTCCTCTATTATGGTTCCCTGATTGATTGGAAAACCACTCTTTATTATTTTAACATTTTTTATTACATTAATCATTTCTTTAGTTCCAATAGCTTCAACAATTAGATAATTTGTAGTGTGTCCTTTAATTTTGTTTGTTTTTTCGTCATATGTTTCAAATAAAACATCTAGTATCTTTCCTTCAAATTTCTTTGCATATATATTAGCTAATTTATTTGATAGGGTAATTAATTTCTGCACTCTCTCTTTTTTTATCTTTGGCTCTACTTGATTTTCCATTTTTGCTGCAGGAGTATTATTACGAATTGAATAAGGAAAAACATGCAATTGTGCATAACCAAGTTCCTCTATAAATTTGTATGTTTCTTCAAATAATTCATCACTTTCGCCAGGAAAACCAACGATAACATCAGTTGTTATTGAGATATCAGGATAAATTCGGCGAATTCTTTCAATAGTTTCTTTATATTGAAAAGTATTATACTTGCGATTCATTTTTTTTAATATGGTATCACTGCCAGATTGCAATGGGATATGCAGATGATTGACAATTACGCCTTCACTCTTTTTCATAATTTCAATGAAATCTTCACCAATTTCACTCTCTTCAATTGAAGAGATTCTAAGTCTTTTTAAAGATTTAATTTTTAATAAATCCTCTAAAAGATTAGCAAATTTATAATTGAAAAGATCTTGACCATAACCTGCAGTATGTATTCCTGTAAGCACAATTTCCTTGAAGTTATTGTATACCAATTTTCTAGCCTCTTCTAGAACATCATCTTTAGGTCTTGATCTTACTGGTCCTCTTGCATAAGGAATTATGCAAAAGCTACAAAAATTATTGCAACCATCTTGTATTTTCAAATAAGCTCTTGTGTTTTCATAATAACTTGTTACTTCAAGATGATCAAATTCGTGATTATTTAAAGTCTCCTGTATATCAATAATTTTTTTGCCAGATTTAAGATTTTCTTCCAAATATTCTCCTATTTTATCACGATTTTTTGTGCCTAATATAATATCAATACCATCTATTTCTTTGACAATACTTGGAGACATTTGCGCGTAACATCCAACGACGCATATTTTAGCACCCTTATATTGGGCAATTGCTCTACGAATCATTTGTCTACTTTTATGGTCACTGACACCAGTTACAGTACATGTATTTATAATAACAACATCAGGATTGGGATTAATTTCGTTGCATATGGAGAAATTATGTTTTTCTAGTATACTTGCCATTCCTTCGCTTTCATAGGAATTAACCTTACACCCTAAAGTAATTATTTTATAATGCTTATTCATAATAATCATCTCCATTTCTTTCCAGCATAAACGATATTACAGAAAGTATATATATAGCTGCTGTTTCACTTCTTAGTATTCTATGACCAAACGAAAAATCCATAAATCCTATTTTCTTAAAAAAATCAAATTCACTAGCAGAAAAGCCTCCCTCAGGTCCAACCAAAATAGAGAGAGAATCATTATCATTGATACTTGAATCAAGAAACTTAAATAACTCGCTTGTTCCCTTGCTTTTTAAATTCTCATTTCCACAAATATTAATATTTGAAAGATAATTTTCTAAATCTTTTATAGATATTGGCTTTTCTATCAATGGAATAGTTGTTCTATGCGATTGCTCACAAGCTTCTTTAGCAATTTTATGCCATCTTTCCATTTTAGAGGAAATTTTATTATCATCTAGTTTAATAATTGATCTTTCACATAAAAAAGGAACAATTCTCCCAATGCCCAATTCACACGATTTTTGAATAACAAGTTCAAATTTTTCGTTTTTTGGCATTCCATATATTAAAGTCACATAATTTTTAATCTCAGAATCGCGAAAAATGTCTTCAATCACTTCGCCATATATATCATCACTGATATATCTCAATGCACATTTGTACATTTTTTTATTAAAGGAAACAAAAATATGATTACCATCCTTAAGTCTCATTACGTCTTTTATATGATGATAATCAGATAAATTTAATTTAATCAATTCATTGTTTTTTAAAATTCCAAAATATTGTTGCATAACTCTCACCATTGTTATTATATCAAAGTGCTGAAAAATTAGCACTAAGATAAAGTCTAGCACAAAAGATAATAACTATTATATAACTTAATAATAACTAAAAAGCCCTCAATAAACTCTATAAGTATTTATTTAGTAGAAATTTTGAGTATTTCTTTAAATTCTTTACTATCTGAAGCATTTAATACGCAACAATCTTTTAAACAATTCCAAAACTTTAAAGCTATTCCCTTTTTAATGTATTCTTCAATATCTATATTATTGTACTTTGCTCTCAATTGTTTTGCCCAATTAACATGTATTTCTTTCATGTTTATCATTTGGTTATTTAGTATATATTCTTTTATAGCTTCAATTTCTTTTTTTAAACGACCTGGTAGAATTGCTAGTCCCATTGCCTCAATCAATCCTATGTTTTCCTTTTTAATATTTTGATTCTCTTTTTTAATGTGAAATATCCCATCTGGAAATTCCTCATTTGTTCTATTATTTCTTAAAATCAAATATAACGTGTATTTTACACCATTTTTTCTAATAATTGGATTCAAAGTATTGTGATTAATATTCCCTGTTATTGGTAAAATATTTAATTTTTCATTTTTATATGCTTTCCATTTATTTAAAATATCTCTATATTTCTCTATTATTGATTTTTTATCGCAAGACTCTATTTTTATACAAGTCATTGGCCAATCAAGAATAGAAACAATTAGACTAGATTCTTTGAAACTATGAACACTTTTCGCCTTTTCTATTGCAAACTCATGTAGACCACACTGGAAATGCTCATGATTTAATATTGATCCTCCAACTATTGGTAAATCAGCATTAGAACCTATAATATAATTGGGGAATATATCTACAAAATCTATTAAGTAATAAATTGTGTCTGCATTTATTACCATTGGTTTATGTTCATTCGAAACCACTACAGCATGTTGGTAAAAATATGAATATGGCGAAAATTGAAAGTGCCATCTTTCTTCTTTCAAATCTAGATCAATCAATCTTAAATTCTGCTTATTAATTCGTAATATATCTGAATAACCTTCATTTTCCTTGCATAATTCACAATTTGGAATTACATTTTGTCCATCTTTAATTGAAGTATGATTGAATGAAAGCGCAGCAATATTTTTGGGATCTTTCTCTGGTTTACACATGTTAATTGTTATTTCCAGCTCATTTGCCCCTACTTTTTCAACGAAATATATATTCTTTGCAATATCATTTAGATGAATATAATTAATTGAACAATTATAGTTGTAAAAATAATTCAATGCACTGCTTGAATCACTATTTCGATATATTTTCCAAAATTCATCATTAATTTCTGTATGACTTTTTGAAAATAAACTCATCAATTCATTCTCAAAATACTCTTTTCTATCA
>JBAXYK010000031.1:0-6889 GCA_041670825.1 Bacilli bacterium
ACCAAGAGCCGCTATTTGCGAGGCGTTAATGCCCTTTTTAATTGTAACTCCCGAAATAACATCTACTATAGATGCCCATATTTCTATTGGGTCATGTTCAACCCACCCAGGATGTGGAAAAAATTGTGTGAATTCCTTTTGACTACTTGCCACATTATCGCCATTTTCATCAAAAAGGATTGCTCGAGAACTTGTTGTGCCCTGATCAATAGCTAAAATATAATTTTCCATTAAAACACCCTCTTTTTTGTATTATAACATATCAATAAAAAAACTTATACTTTAACAAGTATAAGCTTCATTGTTTTAGATAATTTATTCAGGTATAATGCACCACTGCTCAACAAAATCATTGAGATTATCAACACTACTAAATACTGATTCCTTTGTCATTGGATCTATACTTTTAACAACTTCTCCTGCATTAAAAATTGCTAGTGTTGGTGTATATTTATAATCTATTAAATCACCAACTATTGTCTCTATTTTATATATTACAATTCCTTTTTGGGTAACATATTCATTTATTATTGGTTTGAAATTGGCACATGCCTCACAGGTTGGTTGTGATAAGAACAAAATAAAATCATCTTGATTATTTATTTTCTCAATTAATTCATCTTTTGTTAATTCAACTGTTGCTGTTATACCTTCAGAGGTCTCTATTTCAAATTTTTCAACTTTGTTTCCACATGAACTTATGGAAAAAAGCATTAGTAAACTTATAAATGTTGCAAATATTTTTTTCATAATATCCACCTTTCTTAAAAATTATAGAACAAATAATATCAGTTCCTAATATCTTTATCAAGAAATTCTTTGTTTTTCTTATTAAAGACAACAAGACAAATAATTATTGTAATAACACAAACTATTGCTGTCAAAAGAAATGTTTGTTGATATAATTGAATGCCAGTGAAATTATTCTTTAATAGTCCGATTACTACTTTATATATTTTATCACCTAAGTAGATACCAACAGCAAAAAATGTTTGGAAAATTCCCATTGTTACTTCACGCATATCTTTTGCAAATGACTGCATAGCAATGCCAATTAAGACATTATAAGTTAAACCATATCCTATTCCATTTATTGCATAGCTTACAAAAAGAATAACAGGATTTGTAACAAAACTACCTACTAGTGAAAAAATAAAACTTAAGATTATACCTAATATTAATGTACTTTTAACACCAATTTTTTTAGTTAAAACTGTCCCCATTAACACCCCAGAAAATAGTTGAGTAACCGAGAATATAACACCTAAATATGCTACTAATAAAGGATCCATATTCAAGATATTAGCAAAATTTGTCATATTAGATCCACTTGTTGAAAACTTAATAAAAGAAATAAATATTGCCACAAAACAAATAGTAATAAATTTATAATTTGTTATTGCAGACTTAAATTTTGCCAATGTAAAATTTCTTGTTTTTGTTTTATTGTCTTTCACAAAAAACAGAAATATCAAACATACTATTGCCATAATAGCTGACATTATCCACATAAACGAATAATTTCTAGGTGTATCTATAGTAGCGTAATATTGAAATGGTGCTACAAGAAATTCTCCTAAAAGTGGAGAAATTGATAGTATAGATACAGAAACCATTGCCTGCGAAGGTGAGAAGGTTTCAGCAAATATTACATTAAACATTGCAAGAAGCGAAGCCCCTAATCCAAATGCAAGTGAAGATATTAGTAAATTAATATAACTTGGGTTGAATACAACAAGTAACGAAGATACTGCTGTAAATACTAATGATAAAGCTATAAAAAACTTTCTACTTCTAAAAAAATCACTTAAAACAAAAAATGGTAATCTAGCGAAAATTGATATTAATCCATATGCAGCTGCTACTGTAGCTGCCATAGATTCTCCAAGTCCTAGCCCACCAACATCCAGACTTGCTGCTGCAAAAGTTTTGCGATAATCTCTTGCAACAATTATCGAAAACCAAAAAAGCATCAATAAAATGAAAACTAAAATCTGATATTTGGTTAACTTATACTTCCTCGCTAGAAAAATAGTTAATGCAACTGATATTAATGCAACAACTATTGAAATAATTATTTTAGGATTTGAAAAAACATCGATAAAACTTGCTAAAACCATTGATATATCCTCTTTTCACACTAATAAATTATATACTCTATTATTTTATTTTTCATCATTATTTATTTTTTTAACAATTGATTGTGCAACATTATATCCACTAGCAAAGGCAAAATGCAAATTAAACCCGCCACATTCACCATCAATATTTAAAAACTCTCCACAAAAATAAAGATTTTTTACTTTTTTTGACTCTAGAGAAGGACTTTCTATATCATTTATATCTACTCCTCCACTAATCACTTGGCAATTATTTAAATCTTTGCTTATGCCTACTTTAAATCGCCAATTTTTAATTGTTTTTACAATCATTTTGATATCATCTGCTCTTAATGAATCTACTCTTGCTTTAAAATCTGTTATACCACTATCTTTTAATATTGATTGCGAAATCATTTTATTAAATTGACCAAGCAATAATTGATCAATAGTTTTCCAAGGATTGCTTTTTATATTATATAGTAAGATATCAAAAACTTCTTGAGCTGATAAATTTGGCAATAAATCCAAAATAACTTCAGCATCATTAATTGTTTTTTCTTGACTTCTTCGCGCAAGAACTGCAGATAAGTTTAAAACAACTATTCCTGATAAAGCATTGTCTTTAAATAACACTTCGCCATATTCTTCTTTGATAACCTTGCCATCTATTGCTATTTTTGCTAATGCTTTTACTCTAATACCACTTAAGCTTCTGATATTTGTATAGTTAGTTAATATTTGTGATAAAGAAGGATAAAATTTTGTAAATGAATGTCCTAGTTTTTCAACACTATCCTGAATTTTATTTTTTGTTTCTTTATTTGAGGCAACTGACCCAACAGCTAATACTAAGTAATCATATTTTTTATTATCAATCCAAAAAACATTATCTTTAAATTCAAAACTATCAATATACATATCATTATTTATTTTAACTTTATAGTTATCTAATTGCATTCTTAAAGTATCTAATATGGAGTTTGAAGAATCGCTTTGAGGATACATTCTACCAGTATCATCTTTTACTAAAGATAATCCATATTCAAAAAATTCTTTTATAAGAGAGTCTACCTTAAAATTATCAATTATTGGCTTAACAAAAATTGGATTATTATAATTTTTTTCTGAGACAAAAAAGTTGGATATATTACCTTTGCCATTTCCGCTCATTAAAATCTTTTTCCCTATTTTATTATTTCTTTCGTAAATTTCTACATCAATATTACTCTTCAATTCTTTTTTTAATGTCAAAGCTGCCATTAATCCAGAAGCTCCACCACCAATAATTGCAATTTTCTTCATACTCACACCTCTATAAATGATTATATCTTTAATTATCAACCTATTCAACATCGTGTTTTTTGTGGCTATGGGCAAAATTATATGCTAAGATTAAGTCATTGTTTAGCACAAAGGAAGGTGCAATATAATGGGAAAAATTTCTAGAAAAGAAAAATTTTGTTATGGGTTAGGAGATTTATCCAGTAATATAGTTTTCTCAGCAATTAGTTTTTATTTACTATACTTTTTAGTCAAAGTTGCTGGACTAAATACAACTTGGGCAGGAATAGTATTTATAATTGCTAGATTATGGGATGCAATTAGTGATTATTTAATGGGAATAATTTCTGATAAAACTAAATCAAAATATGGTAAAAGAAGAGTTTATATGATTTTTGGTAGTTTACCTTATGGACTGATTTTTATATTACTGTGGCTAGTTCCTTTTGGACCAGATACTGCACAATTTTATAAATTCTTATACTACTGTTTCGCCTATCTTTTATTTAATACTGCGTGGACTGTGGTTTATGTGCCATATAACTCATTAACTGCCAATATGACTTCTGACTATGATGAAAGAACATCATTAAATGGTATTAGAATAATAATGGCAAATATCGGAATATTACTTGGTGCTGCAGTATTTGCTTTATTAGCAGATGGAAATGAAAGTATTCTATATGGTTTATTTAATTCAGAAAAAACTAGTTATTTAATTGCCAGTGCTATATTTGGTATTCTTTCCTTTATAATAATGCTAATAAGTGCATTAAATGTTAAAGAAAGAGTTGATAACTCTGAATCAAATAATTATGGTTTATTTAAAACTTTGAAACAATTTTTTAAACTAAAAGAATTTCGCTATACTTCAATTTATTACCTATTATCAATGATAGGATTTGATATAATAATGTCTATTTTCATTTTTTATGTAAATGATGCTTTAAAGTTTGCTGGTGGTAGTGAAGCTATGCTTTTTGTTGCTATTCCTTTAGTAAGTGCAATAATTACTGCCCCACTTTGGGTAAAATTATCAAGTATTTTTGAAAAATACAAAGTCTATGCTGGAGCAGCAATATATTTGGCAATAGTCCTATTTTTTGCTATTTTTGTAAAAGAACACAACTACACTGAATTGATAATTTTGACTGTACTTGTAGGAATTGGAATGTCAGCCATACAAATCTTGCCTTTTGCTAGTATTCCTGATGTCATTGAAATTGATGAATATTATAACAATGTTAGAAGAGAAGGAGCCTACTATGGAATTGTTCAATTCATGTATAAATTAGCCTCAGGATTAAGTATTGGCTTAGTTTCTTTCATACTTGGGCTTTTTGGATATAAAGAAGCGATAGGAAGTGAAGTGATTATTCAACCAAATCAAGCATTAATGGCAATAAGAATTATTCTAGGCATTCTACCGGGATTAATCTTTATTATTTCCATATTTTTTGGTGTAAAAGCAAATATAAATAGAAAACGTTTTAATGAGATTAAATCAGAAATTGAAAAAAGAAGATTAAATAACAAACAATAAATAATTAGTAACTATGGGTAAGCAAATTAACCATTTGCCAAACTTTAGAACTAAATGCTATACTAGATTTATCTATTAGGGGGTTATTATGTTGAAAATAGCAATATCGTGTGATACTACAGCTGCCTTATCCAAAACTGAAATCGCTGAACTTGGGGTATTCGTGCTACCATTAAATGTCATTGTTGATGAAAAAGAATACCACGACAGCGTAGACATAACATTAGACCAATTAGCACATATGATGCGTGGAGGAAGTAAGATTAAAACATCAACACCTACTCCATATGAAATGGAAGAATTTTTTGACAAAATACTTGCTCAAGGATATGACAAAGTAATTCATTTTACTATATCTTCTAAATTATCAAGTATTTATTCAATGTTTACTATAGGATGCAAAGAAAGATATGGCGATAAGGTAATTATCGTTGATTCTTTGAGTGTTTGTTCTTATATGGGAAGCATTGTAAAGCATGCCATTAAATTAAAAAATCAGGGATTGAATCCAGAAGAGATAGTTTTACAAGTTCAAAAACATATTGGATTTGAAAATATATACTTCATACCAGAGAGTTTAGTTTTCTTAAAACGTGGAGGTAGAATCTCTCCAGCAGCTGCTGCAGTTGGAAACCTTTTAGGAATCAAACCTGTGCTACGCTTTGTTGATGGAGCTATTGAAAAAGGCACAACAACTCGAGCCGTAAAACAATTCTTACCTACAATTATTGAAGACTTTAAAAGCAAGAATTATTCAAAAGATGAATATGATATACATATTGTGCAAGTTGATTGCCAAGCAACATCAAAAATGGTGCATGAGATTCTTAAAAAAGAATTCCCAGAATTTACTATATATGTAACACCAATATCAATAAATGTTTGTGCACATGCTGGTCCAGGTACAATTGGCATCGGCGTAACATTCAAACCATAAAAAGTAGGACATTTGTACTACTTTTTTATAAAATCTATGAAAAATATAAAATTATTATTAAAGGGTGCCTTAATTGGTATAGCAAATTCAATACCTGGTGTTAGTGGTGGAACCATTGCTGTAATTTTAGGCATATATAATCAATTAATTGAAGTGTTATCTTTAAGTATAAATTCCATAAAAAAGAATTTTAAATTCATTATTTTTGTGGGAATTGGTATAATTGGTGGCTTGTTTTTGTTTTCTAAACTTCTTTCTGAGATATTGTTTGATAAATACCCTATACCTTTAGGCTTTGCTTTTATGGGACTAATAATAGGAAGTATACCATTTGTATATAAACAAACTAAAATAAAAAAGATATCAATTAATGATATCCTCTTTGTAGTAATTGGACTACTGCCAATGATTTTAATGCTCATAATTAATCCAATTTCTAATGTTGTTGAAGTCTCATTAACGCCTAAATTGTTTATTATACTTTTCATATGCGCAATAATTGGATCTTTTGCCATGATTATTCCTGGAATAAGTGGTTCTTTTATCCTTTTAATACTTGGTCAATATCAAACAATTATTAATGCAGTAAGTGATTTAAATATTCCAATACTTATACCTGCTGCTTTAGGTGTAGTCGTAGGTATTGTCTTCGGATCAAGATTTATTAAGTTCCTTCTAAATAAATTCCCTAAGCCAACCTATACTATAATACTTGGTCTAGTTATTGGTTCTATTTTTGTAATTTATCCAGGATTTAGTTATGATATTCAAGGAGTGATTTCAATACTAATATTAATCTCAACTACATTTATTGCATATAAAATAGGTAAAATAGAAAAAAACTAGTTATTAATTATAACTAGTCTAAAAAGATATCTTCTTTGGATGTGTGGTTAAAGACCTCGCATCCATTTTTCTTAACAAGGACTAAGTCTTCAACTCTAGCTCCTATTTTACCTTGAATATAAATAACAGGCTCAACACTAAAAACCATTCCCTCTTTTAATAATTTTTTATTATTAAGCA
>JBAXYK010000032.1:0-6581 GCA_041670825.1 Bacilli bacterium
AAACTTTAAGAGGTCCTAGAGCAGGATTAATTTTGTGTAAGCAACAATATAAAGATTTGTTAGATAAAAGGATTTTCCCTGGTATTCAAGGAGGACCTCTAGAGCACATAATAGCAGCAAAAGCAATATGCTTTAAAGAAGCTATGAGTGCAGATTTTAAAGTATATCAAAAGCAAGTACTAGATAATGTTCAAGCACTAATAAAATCCTTGAAAGAAGAAGATTTTAGAATAGTATCTGGCGGTAGCGATAATCATTTGTTGTTAGTAGATGTTAAAAAATCATGTGGAATCACTGGTAAAAAAGCAGAGACTATTTTGGATACTATCAACATAACTTGTAATAAGAATTCCATACCTTTTGACCAAGAAAAGCCAGCATATTGTTCTGGTATAAGACTTGGGACTGCTGCAATGACTACAAGAGGTTTTAATTGCGATGATTTTTATAAGGTAGGAAAGATTATTGCTAAATGTCTGAAGAATATAGATAATCAAGAATTGCATGAAAGATTGAAAGAAGAAATTTTAAGTTTAGTTAAAGATAAGCCATTACATAAATAAGGAGGAATAAAAATGCTTAAAGTACTAAATCACCCACTAATTAATCACAAATTGACCACGATGCGCAGGATTGAAACAGGAACGAAAGATTTTAGAGAGAACCTTGATGAAATTGCTGGGCTAATGGCCTATGAAATTACTAGGAATTTAGAGACAGAGGATGTTGAAATAACAACTCCAATATGTAAGACTACCGGGAAACAATTAACTAAAAAAATAGTATTAGTCCCAATATTAAGAGCTGGTCTAGGAATGGTTGATGGAATTAGAGAATTGATACCGACAGCCAAGATAGGACATGTAGGTTTATATAGGAATGAAGAGACATTAGAGCCATGCGAATACTATGCTAAATTTCCATTAGAATTGGTTAGCGCAACTGTCTTCATTTTGGATCCAATGCTCGCAACAGGAGGCAGCGCCTCAGCGGCTATTTCCTTAGTTAAAAAACATGGAGCCAAAGACATCAAACTGATATGTTTGGTTGGTGTTCAACAAGGCATAGATAAGGTTCAAAAAGACCATCCTGATGTTGATATTTATTTAGCTGCAAAAGATGAAAAATTAAACGATATTGGCTACATTGTTCCGGGACTTGGTGATGCTGGAGATCGCCTGTTTGGAACCAAATAAAATGCCAAAAAAAGTGTTGTTTTTTTGCATAAATAATTTTTATAAGAGATAACTTTTAAAACGCTTTCATTGAATACGTAAAAAATATGAAAATGTTAAAACCCTTTGTCTATAAGGGTTTTTATTATTTGCTGTTTATAAGATAAATTAATGTCAAATATTAAGTTTCATTATATGAAAGCGTTTTTATGTTTTGGTGTTTAATTATAAAATAGATTATGTTATAATCTATGGCGAAAGGTGGTGATTGAATGTCAATTTTAGATTCTATTCAAGCTGCTGAAGCTAAAGCAGAACAGGCCAAAATTGATGCAGCAAATAAGGTTGAAGCCTTAATGGAACAGACCAAAAAGAATGCAGAAATTAAAGGCAATGATTTACTAAAGGAAGCTCAAGTTGTGGAGCAAAAGATTGCTAAAGAAACAGCTATTAAATTAGCTGCTAATGAGAAAGAATTAATTGCTCGTTATGAAAAAGAAGATCGCGACGTGGCTTCATTAGCGGATAGTAGAATTGATATTGCAATTAGTTACATTATGAAGAAGGTAGTCTCATCATGATAGCACCAATGAAAAAAGCAAAAATTGTTTTCTTAAAAGAAGACAAGGATGCTGTACTAAAAGCTTTACAACGTATTGGAGAGCTTATGGTTATTAAAACTGAGGAAAGTAGTGAGACACTTGATTCAAGCAAAGATGAAGTCTTCGTTCAGCGAACACAAAGATCATTGCAAGTAATTAAACCCTACACGGGCAAGAAAAAACCATTCGGAATTGGTGAGTATTGTGCGGTTAATTACAAAGACTTTGTGAATCCTGATTATCACGGAAATCAGGAAATTCTTGATGAAATTGAGAAAGCTGATAGCGAGATTGCAAAATTGAAAGCAGAAAATGATTCTGCCAAAGAATTCATCGGTTTCTTGGCACCATGGGATGGATTAGAAGGAAATTTATCAAATATTTATTCTTCTAAATACACAACAATTCATACAGGATTTATACCATTAAAACTTGTTGAAGATTTCAAGAAACAATTTGAAAACTTTGAGAGTGATTTGAAACAATTTCAAGTTGCTTCTGACGCAGTCGCTTTCATGCTTGTTAATTGGCGAGAAGATGACGCATCAATCATGGACCAAATTAAAGGATTTGGTTTTATGGAAGTTTCTCTTCCAAATGAAGAAAAAACTTTAAAAGAATTGGTTGCTGAAAAACAACAAAAAATCGATGCTAATCTAGCAAAGATTAGTAAAATCGAAGAAGAGTTGAAAAAGTATGCATCCAAAGAACAAGAGATTAAGATTTTTAGCGATCAGATGGAAACTCAAAAGGTTTTAAAAGAAACTCCTGTTGTTGCCACAGTTGACACAATTTATTTGGAAGGCTGGGTAAAAAAGAACAAGGCAGATAAGATTAAAAAAGCTATAGAGTCAGCCACTGATACATATGATTTAGAAATCGTGGATGCAGAGGAAGGGGAAGCAGTTCCTACTGCTCTAGAAAATCCTAAATTGATTTCTAACTTTGAACCAATTACCGATATGTTCTCTCGCCCAAATAGTAAGGAAATAGATCCAAACCCAGTCATGTCTTTCTGGTATTGGATTATTTTTGGACTAATGATGGCTGATTTCGGCTATGGAGCTGTACTAGCTATCGGAACATTTTTGGCATTGAAGTTCTTGAAACCAAGAGGAACATTAAAAAAACTTATGAAAGTATTCTTCTTGGGAAGTATTACCACAATGATATGGGGTATAATTTTCGGAAGTTATTTCGGAGCTGAATTCCATCCATTATGGTTTGTACCTTCAAGTGACCCAATTAGTATGTTGATTCTTTCTTTGGTATTAGGTGTTGTTCACTTGAGTTGTGGCTTAATTATAAAAGCTGTTTCTCAAATTAGAGATGGACATCTACTTGATGCAATTTTTGATCAATTTAGTTGGATTCTTGTTATGGTAGGGTTGTCATTATCATTATCACAATTTTGTGCGAATATGTTGCCAACATCACCAGTTATTCCTCCAATTGTAATGACTGTAGGATATATAATTGCTGGAGTTGGTGCAGTGATAATTCTATTCACAGCAGGCCGTGAGAAAAAGAATATTTTTGGAAAAGTCGTTGGAGGATTGTTGGGGCTATATGGAGTTACTGGTTATTTAAGCGATATATTATCGTATGCTAGAATCCTTGCACTATGTATGTCATCCGCTATTGTTGCTTATGTTATGAACTTATTAGCAGGAATGGTTGGGGCAAATGGTGTAATTGGCTTCATCTTCTCATTATTTATTTACTTGGCAGGTCACGTATTCAACCTAGCCATGGGATTGCTATCAACATATGTTCATGATAGTCGTCTACAATACATTGAATTTTTTGGAAAATTCTATGAAGGTGGCGGTGTAGATTTCAAACCGTTAGCTCTTGAATACAAATATGTTAATGAAATCAACGATGTAATATAAATTAAAAAGTAAAGGAGATTTATAAAAATGTCAGGACAAACAATTGCGATTCTAGGCGCTGCGTTTGCAGCAGCACTTGCTGGATGTGGTTCAGCATGGGGCGTTGGAAATGCCGGTGTAGCAGCAGCAGGCGTTACATCAGAAAAGCCAGAATTATTCGGTAAATTATTGATTTTGCAAGCCTTACCAGGAACACAAGGTATTTATGGTTTCTTGGCGGCAGTTCTAATTATGGTTAATATCGGTGTCTTAGGTGGAAACGCTGGGACAATTGATCTAGCAACAGGCTGGTCCTATTTCTGGGCAGCAGCACCTATTGCTATTGCTGGGCTTGTATCCGCCTTCTTCCAAGGCAAAGCTGCAGCAGCCTCTATCCACATGACTGGTAAAAATCCGGATGCATTCGTCAAGGGTATGACAATGACCGCATTGGTCGAAACATATGCTATCCTTGGACTACTTGTCAGTATCCTACTTATTTTCGGTATCTAGGAAATAGGTGATTAAATTGGTTAACAGTTCAATCTACAAAAAAATTGAAGATAAGGGAAATTTAGAGGCCGAAGAAATTTATAAAGCTGGACAAGAAAAAGCCGCAGCATTAGAAAAAACTATTTTAGATGGTTATGATAAGGAATACAAAAAAATAGTTGAATCAGCTAACCGTCAAAATGAAGATTATCTAAAAACAAAACTTACACAAGTCGATCAAACTGCCAAACAAAAATCCTTGTTTTTGAAGAAAGAAAAAATTAACGAAGTAATGAAGAAAGTTCATCAACAATTGAATAAAATTAGTGATAAAGAACTATTTGATTTAGTAGTTAAAACAATTTCTTCCGAAAAAATTCAAGGTAACGAAGTTTTAAAAGTTTCTAAGAGTGACTATAGTAAATACGTACGTATATTTGCATCAAGCAGTGAATCTAAGCCAGTTGTTCTTGATTTATTAAACAACAAACTTGGTTCAAAATATCATTTGACAATTTCAAGTGAGCCAGCAGATATTGATGGAGGATTTGTATTAATGGGAAATACCTATGATATCGATCATTCATTTACAGTTTTACTTGATGAACTTAGAGAAACATATGAAACTGAAATAGCAAAAACGCTATTTGGCAGTGGAGAATAATATGAGTAATAGCAAATACATTTATGCTAATGGTGCTATAAAAGTTGCCGAAACTCGTCTATTAGATAAAAGTAAACTTGCAAAACTTTTTAATGCAAAAGAAGAAGATTTTAAGCAATACTTAACAGATATGGGTTATGGCAATCAAGCAAATAATCTAGAAGGAATTATCAATTCGGAGTTAGTTAAAACAAAACAATTTTTGGATGAAGTAAATAACAACAATCCTGTTATAGATTTGTTTTATTTGCAAAATGATGCTCAAAATATTAAGGTCATTTATAAATCAAAAATATTTGGTTTAGACCACAAAGATAATTTTGTTGATACTGGCGTAATTGGTAAAGAAGCATTGATTAATTACATAATTAACGAAAAGAAGGATGCTATTCCAGAGGAGTATTTGCCTTTGCTTCAAGATATTGAAAGTAAAGTTAGCAACTTAAAAAATGCTCGCCTCATCAGCGCCAAAATAGATAGTTGTGTATTTGGTTTTATATTCAAGAAATTAGAAAAATATAACGATGAAACTTTAGGGTATTATTTCAAACTATTTATAGATTTTGCAAATATAATGACTCTAATCCGTAGTAGAGCCCTTAATTGGGGTCTTGATAAATTTCTTGAGATGTTTGTAGAACACGGCACTATTGAGCAAAATGATTTTATTGAAGCTTACTCTTTGGCTAGTGATGGCTTGGTAAAACAATTTACAAAATACAGTTATGGTGAAAAGCTTGCTAAGGGATTAAAAGCATATAGTGAAGATGGAAATCTTAGTAAATTTGAGAAATTCCTTGATGAATTAAGACTCAAACTTATGAAAGACTATAGCCTTGAATTCTTTAGTGTAGGACCATTAATCTATTATTATTTAGAAAAACAAGCAGAAGCAAAAAATATCCGAATGATCTATTCAAATAAAGATACAGAAATTTCTGATCTTCTCGAATATTAGAAAGGGGATAGGATGAATGGAAAAAATTGAAGTCGCTGCTATTGGTAGCACAGATGAAATTTATTTATTTAATGCCGTTGGCATTATGACAGTTCTTGTTCAAGATCCCCAAGAAGCAGATAAGAAAGTATTCGAGCTTTCTCAAGCTGGATGCAAAATTATTTACTTATTTGAGGAGTTATATACAATGATGGGAGAAACTTTGGAAAAATACAAAGATAAAACTTTCCCAATCATCATTCCAATTCCATCCCAAAAAGGAAGTAAGGGAGTAGGAATGAAAAAAATTAGAGACAATGTTGAAAAAGCCATAGGCATGGATATTTTATAGAAGGGGTGATGATTGATGAATGATAATAAAGTAGGAGTCATATCGAAAGTTGCCGGACCATTGATTATTGCAAAGGGCATGACTGGCGTCAAAATGTATGACGTTGTTCGTGTTAGTGATAAACGATTAATTGGAGAAGTTATCGAATTAAGAGGCGATAGGGCTTCAATTCAAGTTTATGAAGAGACTGCAGGTCTTGGACCAGGCGAACCAGTATACCAAACTGGTGAAGCTTTGTCTGTTGAATTAGGCCCTGGATTAATCGAAAGTATTTTTGATGGTATCCAACGTCCTTTGAGCGTTATTTATGACCAATCTGGTGACAAGATACCACTTGGTATAGATGTTCCTAAATTAAACAGAGATAAAGTTTGGAATTTTAAGAAGGTCGCAAAAGTTGGCGATGAAGTCGTCGGCGGAGACATTCTTGGTGAAGTTGTAGAAACAAAAGCTGTTTTACATAAAATTATGGTTCCACCAACATT
>JBAXYK010000033.1:0-6468 GCA_041670825.1 Bacilli bacterium
TACCATTAAAAAGATTAATAGTTGGTGGCTTAGAGAAAGTGTATGAAATAGGTAGACTATTTAGAAATGAAGGTATGGATACTCGTCATAACCCAGAATTTACTACAATAGAGGCTTACCAAGCGTATGGTGATATTAACACGATGATGGAGTTATGCGAAAATTTATTCAAAAATGTTGCTCAAAAAGTTCTTGGAGACACTAAAATACCAAGAAATGAAGAAATAATAGATTTGGGTAAACCATTTGCAAAGATAAATATGGTAGATTTTATTAAAACTGAAACCGGTATTGATTTTAGAAATATAAAATCATTTGAAGAAGCTAAGAAAATAGCTTTGGATAGACACTTAGAAGTTCCAAAACATTATAATGGTGTTGGTCATATTATTAACTTGTTTTTTGAAGAGTATTGTGAAAAAAAGATAATTCAACCAACATTTATTTATGGTCATCCAATTGAAATATCTCCGCTTGCCAAAAAAGATCCTAACGATGAAAGATTCACTCTAAGATTTGAATTATTTATTATGGGCAGTGAATATGCTAATGCTTTTACAGAATTAAATGATCCTATAGATCAAAAGCAAAGATTTGATGCTCAACTTCAAGAAAGAGAACTTGGTAATGATGAAGCAAATCAAATGGATGTCGACTTTGTTGAGGCGTTAGAATATGGCATGCCTCCTTGTGGTGGAATAGGAATAGGAATTGATCGCTTTGTTATGTTGTTAACGCAAATGTATTCAATAAGAGAAGTTCTTTTGTTCCCTCATATGAAGAACAAATAATTAGTAATTAAAGCAATGATAATATATCATTGCTTTTTTTCTTATACTTGTATTCTTTTTTTAACTTTTTTCAATATATTCAATATTTAAGTCATAAATGTAGATAATATTTACTATTTTTCCAAAAGTACTTGTTTTTTTCTACCTTATTGCTTATTATTAAGTTAACGTAATAAAAAAATAGGAGGTCATACGATGGCTACTGAATTTGGGAAAATACTTCGGATAATAAGAATAAATTCAGGCGAAAATTCTCGGAAAATGTCGCGAAAATTGCATATTTCAACATCCTATCTTTCGGCAATTGAAAATGGCAAGCGAAACATTCCGCCTTATATGGAAAAACTTATTACAGAAAGTTATTCCTTATCTAATAAGGATAAGCAAAAATTAAAAGAGGTTCTTGATAACTCATATACGACTGTTAAAATTGACCTTTCAGGATTTAGTGAGAAAAGAAAAAAAGTGATTTTTTCACTAATAAACAATGATATTAGTGATGAAACTATCGAAAAAATTTGTCAAGTCATTAAGAAAGAAAAAGACCAAAATTCTGAATGTGAAGATGATGAAAACATATTAATAAAATATCTTGAAAAAGATTAAAACATAATATTTATTTTACTATATTTATATTACTTGGAATTTAATGTTTTTGTTTTTGACAAAAATTTATAAATAATTTAAAAAAAGTACCTTTCAAAGGTACTTTTATTTATAGACCACATTTTAATTGAGCATTACAGTTTGTACAAGTATTGCAGCCACCAATTTCTTCTACAACGCCTTCTAAGCAAATTGGACAGATGTTACCAACTTCGACTCCAATTTCTCTATCTTGTCTATCTCCTCTTAACTCTGTTAATTCTTTTTTAGGAGTTTTAATATGTGCTTCGACTCCAAAATCTTTTACCATATTTAATTGATCTTGTGGTTCGTCTTCTTTATTAAGTGTTAATACTTGCGTATCTCTAGAACCATCTACATATACTGTTCCACCTTTTGCTCCGCCTTTATATAATCTTTCATAAACTTTTTCAACATCTTTAACCGTAAATCCTCTAGGAGCATTGACAGTTTTTGATATTGAAGAGTCAATCCATTTTTGGATTACACATTGAGTATCAGCATGTTCTTCTGGTGAAAGTTGCATAGCAGAAACAAAGAAATCAGGAAGGTTATTTTTAGTGTATTCAGGGTGGTATTTTAGCCACTCGTCCACGATTTGAGCATTAACTTCAATGTATTTGCCAAGTCTTCCTGAGCGATAATAAACAAATGAGAAGTATGGCTCAAGACCTGTTGATACACCAACCATTGTTCCTGTTGAACCTGTTGGGGCAATTGTTAGTAGGTGAGAGTTTCTAATTCCATATTTTAAGACACCACTTTTTATAGATACAGGCATTTTTTGCATATACCCAGTATTTATGAAGGCTTCTCTATTTTTTAGAAATGGGAAGGATCCTTTTTCTTTTGCTAATTGGATTGATGTCTCATATGCAGTAGTAGCAATAGTTTGGAATAATTCATCAACAAGTTCATTTCCATCTTTAGAACCATATTTCTTTCCACACCATATTAGTAAATCATGAAGTCCCATGATTCCTAGTCCAACTCTTCTTTCTCCAAGAGCTTGTGTTCTATTTGGCTCTAAAAAATATGGAGTTGAATCTATGACATCATCTTGCATTCTAACAGCAATAGAAACTGAGCTTTTCAATTTTTCGTAATCAACTTCACCTTTTTCTTTATTAACAAAGTTAGCTAAATTTAATGCAGCTAAATTGCAAACAGAATAAGGTGCTAATGGCTGTTCGCCACAAGGGTTTGTAGCTACTACTTTTTGTCCATATGCCTTAGCATTGGTCATATCATTAGCGTTATCAATGAAGAATATTCCAGGCTCGGCAGAGTAAGTTGCACAAAAACAAATTAAATCCCAAAGAACTCTAGCCTTGATATGACGATATGTCTTGATTTTATATCCTAGTTTTTCCCATTCTCTAACATCGCCAACTTCGTGCCAATGTTCATCATAATATTTTTTTTCTTCTGTCGAATAAGAATCAATATCAGGGAATCTAAGTTCATAATCCTCATCATTTTCAATAGCATGCATGAATTCTTTTGTTAATGTAACAGAAATGTTAGCTCCAGATAGAAAATCTGGATTAACTACTTCGTATTTTCCACCTTCATGTAATTTTTCTCTAGCCCAATCAACTAACTCTGGAGATAGTGTAGGTTCCTTATCGGCAATTTCTTGATAATATTCTCTTTCAATATTTGATAAAGGTGTAAATTTAAGTTTATTTCTAGCTTCTTCTTTAATTTCATCATCTGGAGAATTTTTTGATAACCATTCTAATATAAGAGGATTTTGCATTTTTGAAACTATGAAAGTAATTATATCAGGATGCCAATCTGCAAGCATAATCATTTGTGCTCCACGTCTTGAGCCTCCTTGTTCTACAAGGTTTGTAAGATTTGCAATATCATTTAACCAACTAACTGAACCAGAAGATTTACCTCCTACACCTTTTGCTACAGCACCCTTTGGTCTAAGAGTTGAACCATTTGTACCAACTCCACCACCTCTAGACATTATTTCCATAACTTCTTTTCGGTGTTCAGCAATACCACCACGAGAATCTTTTACAAAAGGCATAACAAAGCAATTAAAATATGTAACTTGAGTCTCACTACCTGCTCCATATAAAACTCTACCCGCAGGAACAACATTTAAATCTGCTAATTCATGAGCAAAAATAGTAGAGTATTTATTTTTTAGTTCCTCAGATGTTTCGGTTTCGGCAAGAGCTTTTCCTACTCTTTTGGCTATTTGCTCATAAAAAAGTTCTAGTGGTTTATCAATATCAGCAAAAGAACGAACAATTATTCCGCTCTCTATTTCTTTTTCATCTTCAAGTTGGCCTAAAAACTCTTCTTCTAGAGCAATGGCTACTTTATTGTGGTAGACATCTATGGCTTTTACTATTCCAACCCCTCTTGAAGGGAATTTTGGGTCAAATTTTACTACAGTTAAAACAATATCTCCTACAGCTAAAGTTTTTAGTTCACGATCTTTTTGAGAATAGCGATCTAGCATGACTAAACGGGATACCCCTTCATATTCTTTATTATATTTTTTTTCTATAGGGAAAATATGTTTAAAATGGAGATTGATGTCCTTATTTAATTTATCAATCTGTGTATTTGTGTAATGTGAATTCATAATATTTTTCCCCCTTGTAGTACGTCATCGGTTTAGTAATAATTCTACATTAAAAAAAATATTAAAACAATACTTGACAGCAACCTTTTAAACGCTTTCAGAAGATTTTTTTAGCACTATAAAATTTGATTATTATTAGATATATTTACTATAAAAATAAGTTTGTTAGTTATAGATTATATTTTAATGCTAATAAATGATTATTGTTTTTAAAAGAATTATTTAGTTAAAAATTAATGACTTATCCTATTGCTTTTAATAAGAAGGTAAATTAAAATTATTCTGTGAGTCTAGACATATACGATAATGGAGGGTGAATATAAATATGAAAATATCACCAGTTAGTGAAAAAAGAATTAGAGAAATATGTAGTAATAGAAAAGAAATGAAAACACCCTTAATGATGATATTAAGTGATGTTCAAAAAGAGTTTGGCTATATTCCATTTGAAGTTCAGCAAATAGTGTCTGAAGAAACAGGCATTCCTGTAGCAGAGATATATGGAGTAGTCACTTTTTATTCTTTTTTCTCATTGAAGCCAAAAGGCAAATATGTTATTGGTGTTTGTTTGGGAACAGCCTGTTATGTAAAAGGATCTCAGCAAATAATTGAACGCTTCCAAGAAATACTAAATATCAAAGTTGGTGAAACAACAAAAGATAATTTATTTAGTATTGATGCATTAAGATGTCTAGGTACTTGTGGAGTTGCTCCGGCTGTAAAAATAAATAAAAAAGTTTACCAAAAAGTTAAAGTCAGCAATGTTGCTGAAATAATAGCGCATTACCGTAACTTGGAAGAGGTGAAATAATGATTAGTAATAAAGAGCAATTGCTAAGTATAATTGATAAAGAAAAAATTAACTATCAAAACAAGATAAGCAATAACAATGTAAAAAGTATCCATATTTGTGGTGGTACAGGATGTTTATCAGCAGATTCTTTAGAAATAAAGGCTGAATTTGAAAGATTAATCAAATTAAACAAGATTCAAGACAAGGTTAATGTGAATATTGTGGGATGTTTTAGACTATGTTCACAAGGGCCTTTTGTTAAGATACATCTAAGCAATACATTTTATAAAGGTGTAAAAGTTTCTGATGCTAAAGAAATAATTGAAAGCGATATTTTAAAAGGAGAAATTGTAGAAAGATTATTATATGTTGATCCAAAAACTGAAGAGAAAATAAGAACTCAAGAAAATATATCATTTTATAAAAAACAAAAAAGAGTTGCATTACATGGTTGTGGAGAATTAAATCCAGAAAACATTAATGAAACATTCGCATTCGAAGGTTATAAAGCATTAGCAGAAGCTCTTGAAAAAACTCCTCTTGAGATTATAGAAATTATCCAAGAGTCTGGTCTAAGAGGTAGAGGTGGAGCGGGGTTCCCTACCGGGAAAAAATGGCGTTTTGCCTATGATCAAGCAAGCAAACAAAAATATGTAATTTGTAATGCTGATGAGGGAGATCCTGGAGCTTTTATGGATGAGTCAATAATGGAAGGGAATCCTCATGCAGTTTTAGAGGGACTTGCAATAGCTGCTTATGCAATAGGAGCAAATCAAGGATACATATATATTAGAGCAGAATATCCTGTTGCTATAGATAGATTAGAAATTGCAATTAAACAAGCAAGACAGCAAGGTCTTTTAGGTAAAAATATTCTAAATAAAGGCTTTGATTTTGATATCGAATTAAGATTTGGTGCTGGAGCTTTTGTTTGTGGAGAAGAAACGGCATTGTTGCAATCAATTGAGGGAAAAAGAGGTATGCCAAGAAGTCGTCCACCTTTCCCTGCAGTTAAGGGATTATGGGGATATCCATCAATAATAAATAATGTAGAAACCCTAGCATTAGTTCCTTATATTGTAAGAAATGGTGCGAGTAAATTTGCTAGTATTGGTACAAAAAATTCTAAGGGAACTAAAGTTTTTGCTCTTGGAGGAAAAGTAAACAATATAGGACTAGTTGAAGTTCCTATGGGAACAACACTTAGAGAACTAATTTATGATATAGGAGAAGGAATTCCTAACAACAAAGAGTTCAAAGCAATTCAAACAGGAGGTCCATCAGGAGGATGTCTTACAAGCAAAGATTTAGATACTCCGATAGACTTTGATAGTTTAATAGAAAAAGGTTCAATGATGGGAAGTGGCGGAGCCATAGTCATGGATGAAGATAATTGCATGGTAGATGTTGCCAAATTCTATATGGAATTTATATGTGATGAATCTTGTGGAAAATGTACTCCTTGCAGAATAGGGACCAAAAGAATATTAGAGATATTAGAAAAAATTACACAAGGTCACGGAGAATTAAGTGATATAGATGAGATGCTAGAACTTGCCAGTTATATTAAAGAAAGTGCTTTATGTGCTTTAGGGCAAACGGCTGCTAATCCAATACTATCAACTCTTAATAATTTTAAGGATGAA
>JBAXYK010000034.1:0-6362 GCA_041670825.1 Bacilli bacterium
TTCTTTTTGTACTATATACGTGATGAAATAAAATTTTCAAGTATTGATGAATTAATTAAACAAATGGATGAGGATAAAAGGATTGTAGTTAGTTGCATAGATAATCAAAAAAATATATAATTTATTAAAGGTGGTAAGAACCAATGAAAAAAGCAATTGTTATAACATTTTCAGTAATATGGTTAGGTTTTAGTATATATATGATACCTAGTTTTTTTGTTGATTCTTTTAAAGAAGTACTAGGCAATAATTATGATTATTTTTTACTAGCATATGCAATATTTACCGCATGCGTAATAATATATTTTCTAATATTTCTATATAGATATGAGGTTGGTGCATATGATGATGTCTCATCTTTGAATATAAACTTGGGATTTAAAAGAAGAAATAGAGATTCTAGTAGAGAAGTATTTAGTGATGTTGAAAGAGCAGAATATTTATTAAAGAAAGCATCTATTCAACCTAACATTGTTTATACTGACAAGAAGTTAGATCCAACAACAGATTTAACAATTGATAATAGTGAAGACCCAATTCAAAGCTTGTTAAATTCCAAATTATCAGATTCAGCTCCTAAACCTGTAATAGAAGTAGGAAACAAAGAAGTTAAAAGTCAAATAGAAAATGATATTTCTAATATAAGTGAAGATAATTTAGCGATAAAAGAAAATTTGACTCTTGATGTAACAGAAGAAGAAAAGGAATTAATACAACAAATTGTTGAAGATAATCCAGAGAAAACCATTAAAATTACCCAGAATGTTGACAGTAAAATTGTAACTGAAGATATTTTTGAGTTTGAGTTTTGGTCAGGATTAAAATTTTATTTACCAAAAGATTGGGAAGATATTTTTAATCTTGAGAAAAATAAGCAGTATTTCTCTTCTCTTTCTAACTTCATAAAAGAAGAGTATGATACAAAGAAAGTTTATCCGGATAAAGAGGAAATTTTTAAGGCATTTCAATATACAAATTTTTCAGACATCAAAGTTGTAATAATTGGTAAAATTCCTTTTTATAGAAAAAATCAAGCAGATGGGTTGGCTTTTTCTACAAGAAATAGTGCTCCTATTAATCAAACAACACAGATAATTATAAATGAGGCAATGGATGATGTTGGTATTTCTAATCCTGATAATGGTAGTTTAGTCAACTGGGCAAAACAAGGTGTGTTTTTACTTAATTCCGCTCTTTCTGCACCAAGCGACAAACCAGCTAATCATTTATGTGAACATTGGAAAATATTTACTGATAATATAATTAGTATTTTTAATGAAGATAAACGTCCAAAAGTATTTGTTTTATGGGGAGAGCATGCAAAAGAATTTGAACCACTAATTAATCAAGATGTGCATCTAGTAATTACAGCTACTAATCCATCACCTTTATCGGCATCAAAAGGTTTCTATGGCAGCAAACCATTTACAAAAATCAATGAATTTTTAAAGGAAAAAGAAATTAATGAAATAAATTGGGAATTAAAAGAATAAAGTGGTTGCTAAAAATTAATAATTAATGTAAAATGTCAATGCAACTATTTCTATGAATATTGAGTCTCCAACAATATTCTTGGATATAGTCAAGTAAAATTAAGGAGGAAATTAAGATGGCATTATCAAAAGAAAAAAAAGCAGAATTGGTTGCAAAATTTGGATTAAAAGAAGGAGATACAGGTTCTCCAGAAGTTCAAATAGCAATTATGACAGAACAAATCAATACTCTTACAGAACACTTGAAAGTTCATAAGAATGATAATCATTCACGTCGTGGATTGTTGGTTCTTGTAGGTAAAAGAAGAGGTTTGCTTGATTATTTAAGACGAATTTCTTTGGAACGTTACACAAAAACGATTACTGATTTGAATATTAGAAAGTAAAATGAACCAGCTTTGCTGGTTTTTTGTTTTTATATTATAATTTTGGAAAGAAGGTGTTATATTTGTTTGAAAATGAAGTTATTAGAAAGATAATAGTAGGCGTAATTGTAATGGGATTATTATTTTTTGGAGCACGCCTAAGAAGCAAAAAAGATAAAGATGATAGATTTGAAAAAATGGGAAAACAAACCCAAATAATTTCAATAGTAAATGGATTTTTATTGATTGTATCCGATTTTCAAATAGAGAATTATGGTACCACATTATTTGCTATAGCTTTAGCAATATCCATTTTTATTGATTTAATATTCTTTATAACTTTGATACCTCGTCTTAAAAAGGTAAACAAAGAAGTAAGTAGTAGTGAAGATTCAAATAGAAAATAATATCTTTTAAAGATATTGTGTGTTAAAATTAAAAATAGTGAAAATTAAGAGGTGATTTAATGGGTAAGCAAGTATTTTCAAAAGATTTTTGTGGGCGCACTTTGACTTTTGAAATAGGTGAAATTGCCAAACAAGCCGACGGGGCTGTTTTAGTTAGATATGATGATACAGTTATTTTATCCACAGCAGTGGGATCTGATATTGCGAAAGATACAGATTTTTTCCCTTTAACAGTTTCTTTTGAAGAAAAATTATATGCTGTTGGTAAAATACCAGGTAGTTTTTTAAGAAGAGAAGGAAGACCAAGTGAACACGCAACACTGACTTCTCGTTTAATTGATAGACCAATAAGACCCTTATTTGCAGATGGATTTAGAAATGAAGTTCAGGTTGTAAATACGCTATTATCAGTAGATAAAAGTGCTTCACCAGAAATGGCTGCAATGATTGGTTCTTCTTTGGCGTTGTGTATTTCGGATATTCCATTTAATGGTCCAATTGCAGGTGTTCAAGTTGGCAGAGTAGATGGTAAATTTATTATAAATCCTAGTGTTGAAGAAAATGAAAAATCTGATGTTCAATTAACTGTTGCCGGCACCAAAGAAGCAATTAACATGGTTGAAGCTGGAGCAAAAGAAGTTAGTGAAGAAGTAATGCTAGAAGCAATCATGTTTGGTCATGAACACATAAAAGAGTTAATTAAATTTCAAGAAGAAATTGTAAAAAAAGTTGGTAAAGAAAAGCGAAAAATAGAATTATATGAAGTATCTCCAACAATTCGAGATGAGGTAAATAAGCGTGCTAAAGCTCGTTTAATTGATGCTGTTAGAATTAAAGAAAAACTAGAAAGATACGGCAAAATAGATGAAATTGATGAAGAGATAGTAAAATATTTTGAAGATCAAAAATATGAAGATGAAAAAATTAAATCCAATACTATTAAGCAAGTTAAGGATGCCTTACATGATATTGTAAAAGATGAAGTAAGAAGATTAATTACTGAAGATAAGATTCGTCCTGATGGCCGAAAGATTGAAGAAATTCGCCCATTAGATGCTCAAATCGACTTATTGCCTAGAGTCCATGGTTCAGCTATGTTTACAAGAGGAGAAACTCAAGTAATTTCAGTTTGTACTTTAGGAGCCTTAGGTGATGCTCAACTTATTGATAATGTAACTGATGAAGAAAATAAACGTTTTATGCATCATTATAATTTCCCACCATTTTCTGTTGGTGAGACAGGAAGAATGGGATCTCCAGGAAGAAGAGAAATAGGACATGGAGCTTTAGGAGAAAGAGCATTGTTACAAGTAATACCAAATGAAAGAGATTTCCCATACACAATAAGGGTTGTTTCTGAAGTGGTTGAATCTAATGGTTCATCTTCTCAAGCATCAATTTGTGCTTCTACTATGGCTTTAATGGCGGCTGGAGTACCAATAAAATCACCAGTAGGTGGAATAGCCATGGGCTTAATTACAAATGGACCAATTAACTCTGGAGCACCATATACAATTTTAACAGATATCCAAGGTATGGAAGACCATCTAGGCGACATGGACTTTAAGGTTGCAGGAACTAGAGATGGCATTTGTGCTTTACAAATGGATATAAAAATTACAGGAATTAATAGAGAAATTATTGACAAGGCATTAAAGCAAGCTAAAAAAGCAAGAATGGAAATTCTTGACTTAATTGAGTCAACAATTAAAGAACCACGCAAGGAAGTTGGAAAATATGCTCTTAAGATTCATCAAATGGATATAGAAATCGATAAAATAAGAGATGTAATCGGACCTGGTGGTAAAGTAATTAATGATATTATTGCAAAATGCGATAATGTAAAAATTGACATTGGTCAAGATGGACATGTTGTTTTATATCATCAAGACTATGAACCATTGAGAAAAGCAACTAAAATGATTGAAGATATTGCAAGAGTTGCTAAAGTTGGTGAAATTTACGAGGGCAAAATAACTAGAATAGAGGCATATGGAGTTTTTGTTGAATTATTCCCTGGCTGTGAAGGCTTGTGTCATGTTTCGAAAATTGCTCATGAAAGAGTTAATCATCCTAAAGACTTATTCAAATTAGGTGATTCAATAAAAGTAATTGTTACTGGAATAGATGAAAAAGGGAAAGTGAATGTTTCAAGGAAAGATTTACTTCCAAAACCAGAAAAGAAAAACGATGAAGTAAAACCCAAAGATAATTAATACTATCAATAATAAAAGGGAAGTTAGTAAATTCTTCCTTTTTATTTTTGTCAATAAAATGGCAAAAATGTTGTGATATCTTTGTAAATTGGTTATAATAAATTAGTCAAGATTAGTTGGGGGTTATAATATGCCAAATAAATTAAGAATTTTTGCTCTAGGCGGTCTAGATGAAAACGGCAAAAATATGTATGTAATAGAAATAAACGATGATATATTCGTTTTGGAAGCTGGAATTAAGTATCCAGAAAGTTCAATGCCAGGAATAGATATGATAATTCCTGATGTTGGTTATTTAATTAAAAATAAGAAAAGAGTTAAAGGCTATTTTATTAGTCATGGTCATGATGATATTATGGGGGCTTTGCCATATGTTCTTAATGATGTACCTGCACCAATATATTGTAGTAGGATTACAGCAGAGTTAATAATGTCATCTGCAAAACGCTATAAACTTAATGTGAATTTTGATTTCCGTTTGGCTTCACCAAATTCTAAATCAAAAATTGATAAATATGACGTTTATTATTTTTCAACAACTCATTCTGTTGGAGAATCGCTAGGAATTGCTATTGATACTGGATCAGGATTAGTAGTATATACAGGAGATTTCATAATTGATTATGGTGCATTACCACAATATCGAACAGATGTTAACATGCTATCTCAGTTAGGCGATAAAAAAGTTTTAGTTTTGCTAACTGAGTCTGTAGATTGTGACAAACCAGGTCACACATCACCAAATCACAAAATTACTCCAATTGTTGAGAATATATTTAGTGAGCATAAAGGAAGAATTCTTGCAACTTTTTATACTCAAAATCTTTTTGGAATTAGAGAAATTATTGATCTTGCAGTGAAATATCAAAGAAAAATTGTGATATATGATGACGAGATGAAACAGGTCTTGGGTGCAGTTTCAAAGTTTGGAATTCTATCAATTCCACCTACATTGCAACTTAGTAAAGATGAATTGAATCGACCAGGAAATGAAGATGCCGTAATTATTATTTCAGGTATTGGTGAATATTTATTTAGAACTTTAGAACAAATTGCTGGTGGTGAAAGTGAAGCTGGATTAAAAATAAAATCAACAGATATGTTTATTATTGGTTCTCCATCAATTCCAGGACTAGAAGTTATTTCTACAAGAGCTATTGATGAATTATATAAAACAGGAGCTAATATTTTAAATATCAAAAAGAAACAATTATCATCAATGCATGCTCATGAAGAAGATATTAAAATGATGTTGAGTATTTTCCATCCGAAATATTATATGCCTGTAAAAGGAGAGTATAGACACTTGATTGCTAATGCTCAAATTGCGGTAGGTATGCAACAAGGATATAATCACAAAAATGTTTTTGTTTGTGACAATGGAATGGTTGTTACTTTTGAAGATGGCGTTTACAAAGGGCTTGCTGATTCTGTACCTGTTGGTGAAGTCATGATAGATGGATTAGGAATTGGCGATGTTGGAAGCCAAGCTATAACTGATCGTCAAAAATTATCTGACAATGGTGTACTGATTTTAGGTATCACTGTAGATACTAAAAAGAAAGAAATCATTGCGGGTCCCGATGTTCAAATGCGCGGATTAATATTTTTGAAAGATGCAGATGACTTTTTGAAAGAATTGACACAATTATTCCAAACATTAGTTCTTGAGGCTTTGGAATCTGGGAATATAAAATTTGATGAAACAAAAGTAAAAATAAGAGATAAAATTAATTTCTTTGTTCGTAAAGCAACAGGCAAAGATCCTATGGTTTTGCCTGTTATAGTAGAAGTATAATAATATCATTAAAAAAGTCAGTTTTGACTTTTTTAATTTATTCTAATGTTTTATAATATTAAATAGGTGATAGAAATGCCAAA
>JBAXYK010000035.1:0-6359 GCA_041670825.1 Bacilli bacterium
AATTGTCTTGAGGTTTTTCCCACTAGATAAGCTACTATTTATATAATTCCATAATTCGCCTAATGTATCTACGCTTGCACTGGCACTAACATATTGGTTGGAGTTTTGGACAACAGTAGGAACATTTAATGTCTCCGTTTGATTATTTATTCCACATCCTGCACTAGTACACCCATCAGCAAATGCTTCATCTTGGTTATCTGCCACATAAAATGTGATTACATTATTTACCAAATCAATGGTTGGATCCCTTAATGTCTGACCATCAATCACATTACCTTGCGAATCAATTTTTTCAAGAACTACATCAAATATTGCTGTAGAAATTGATTTTTTTAATTGTTTTAATTCAATTATAAATACATCATCTAATCCATTTCCACCACTACTGATACTGCTTCTCCATGAAGTTTGGCTAGTTCCATTTTCTACAGGGTCTAACCCATCCCAACTAATATTATCTGGAAGGAATATACCTTGTTGAATTCCACTAGAACTTGATAGAGCATAAATTCCTATTGTATCTTTTTGAGCATCAGTAACTAAACCTAGACTTACAGCTAAATCTTCAAAACCAATTTTCTTTAATAAAGTATTGTTATCTTCACCTGTTTCATTACTGTTTGCTTTAGTATAAGGAATAAACTGAATATAATCTTGAATATAATATTCAGTGATATATGTAAAGTTACTGGATATTGTTCTTAATGGGAAATCAACTGCGAAAATTCCGCTCCCTAGAGTTGTATTCATAGCTCTATAATTTACTCCTCCTAATGGTGCTGGAGAAGTGTCATCTGGCTTAACACTAAACATATATTGAGTAAGTGCTGGATCATCAGTAGTAATATTTGATTTTCCTAACATATTAATATTGCTATCAAAATTCAACATATATGAAATAATTATATTAGCGGCTCTAGAATTACTATCTGCTAAATTTGCAATTGTAGCTCCAAATTGATATGAAGTTGAAGGTATTCTAACATTGCCACTTGAATCATCCAAATCATCTGATAAATAACTAGAAACTGTTTCATAAGTGGAGTTATTTAGATTTGCAGTTGAATTTAATAATCTAATCTTGCCATAATTCATTGAATTAGCAATATATACTTGTCCAGTAATTAATCCTGTAGCAGGATCAACGCTTTGGGCTTCTATATTAAATTTAGAAAGAAATACTTGACCATATATTCCACTTGCGGTTGATTTACTAAATATGTTTCCATAATTAACAGTATTGACAACACTTAGAACTCCAAGCGCTAATATTCCTGATGCCTTTGCTCTAGTTTCAGCAGTTGAATTTAGCGTGCTTGAATAATTGTTCCACGCAACAATATCTCCATAATTAGCACTAAATTGTATCTTTGATAAGTGAGCAACTCTTTCGCTTGTTGATAATGAGCCATAGTCTGTTCCATCAATAATTTTATCATTTCTTACTGCAATTCCAGATGAGTTAACCCATCCATAAGTAGAAGTAGCAATAGAATAAATTTTACCATAGTTAATAGTATCTTTTATTTGAGCATATGCACTACTCATTAAAAACACAATGCCCCCAGTTTCAACTTCAAATTCTCCATTGTTATAACTATCATTTGGCGAAGTGATTGTCGATGATGTTGGCGGATCATAGACATAATTTTTATTATAAATATCTCCGATATTAAAAGCATTGGAAATCAAAGATGAATTGAATACACATATTCCACCAATTCTGCTTTGACCATAAACATTCATTTCTACATCAATATTGCCATAATTCAATGCATTATTTATTGAACCTGTAAATGAGGAATCAACTACTAAACTAGTATTAGAAACTCCTGCTTCAGTAAATAAATCAGTATTTAGGTTTTTGTAAGAAATTCCTGAAACGAAAACATTGTATTTTACAGTCCCTGTAGAATGTGTAGTTCTAATTGTAATATCCCCACCATTATATAAATTCTCAGCAATCTTGCCTTGACTAATTTCCTCAAGTAATCCAACAACAACAAGTTCTTTAAATTTTGTGCTTGTTTGACGGAAATATTGAGTTGTTTGATGAGCAATATTAATATTTAAATTACCTTCATTTCTCAGACCATTATAATTTATGTTTTTACCATAACTATTGCCGCTAATGAAAGTATCAATCATTGTTAGACTATTAGTAGTAATAAAATCAACGTTAAGTGTGCTATATGATTTATTTAAAACTGCTGATTTCCCTACTTCGTTTTCAAAAATAAAGTTATTTGCAAAAGTTCCAATTATTGTAAGATCAACACTTGTTGAGGATGTTCCTTGTTTGTTTTCTACATGTAAACCATTAATTACTATATCTGTTGCATCTGCAATTATGCCATGAGTCATTTTTACATCACTTGTTTGCAATGCCCCACCATCTGCAGTTGAAAAACTAGAATATGAGTTTGTATATATATCAAATGAAGTACCTACACCATATATAATTTCTTGACTATTTGAATTTATGGTTCCATATCCAGCTATTCTAGCTTTTATTGAACCTTGATGATTGAAATAAATATCTCCATAATTTACTACCTTTTCTACTGAATAATTAACTCCTGTACTATAACCTATTATTCCACCTAAATAAATAGTACCTTGATATGAAGTATCTCTTGTAGCATATATAGCTCCATAATTTACTACTTCTTTTAAAGCATTTAATCTTCCCGAACCAACTATGCCTCCAACATAAGTAACTAAATTAACATCAACACTATTATTATAACTTATTGGTTTTACTATCATGTTGCTTGCTAAGTTTGTCAATGCTGTGTCTTCTGCTAATCCTATGACACCACCAAAAGAAGAGCCACCAAAAAGCGAAGTAGCAGAATAATCAATTTTAATACCATTTATTGCACCACTTATTGTTACATTAGTGATACTGCCAGATCCTCTTCCAACTACTCCACCAATATTTACTTTACCAATATTGTAAACATGATTATTGCTTAATGTTTGATCAAAAATATCACCATTAATATATACATTATTGATTACCGCATTACTTCTTGTAAGACCTGCGATTATTCCCACATCATACTCAGCTGTTTCACTACTAGAAAAACTTTCGACATCTTCTAACATAATTTTTGCATTAACAAGGTTTATATTTTTTACAGATCCATTTAAGACTCCAAATAATCCATAAACGTGCTTATTATCAATTACTGAGCCAGATTTAATGGTTAAATTAATTATTGCATGATATTCATTATTACCTAAAAGGGTATGATCACAATTCTCAGGATTATCAATAGATGTAAATGTTCCATTAAAAGCAACACTTGGAGGAACATAAGCATTTACTGATACCGATCTCATATCTATGCAATCATATAGTGCAAAATTTTGGCTTCTAAAATAAGCATATTTATCTATTAAATTACTCATAACAACTAAATCACGGCCATTACTAATTAAATAATATGTAAGTGTTTCGTATAAAACTGCATGAAGACCTTGTAAATCTGGGTAAGTATTTGTGACCACTCCAGCAGGATAATCACTATTCATATAAAATCCAGTAGCTGCAAAACTTGAAGTTTGAAAAGCACTAGTTGAAAGACCAAGGATAAGAATGTTACTTCCTGGCGTTGAAGAAGTTATTCCTTGATTTATTGATATGTTACCTGTGTATTTTGTTGAGTCATAATAAACATTCTCAATAATTCCACTATAACTAGAGTTATTAATTGTCAAAGTATTTGAATAAAGTACGGGATTAACCCCTAAATTACTAGTAACAGCAGTAGAAACTACTCTATTTGCTACAATATAACTATTCTTAAAATAGCCTATATTGTGAGTAACAATACCAGAGATTCCAAATCCACCTTCTGCAGATATTCCCGAAGCATCTCCTCTATCATCATTCACAACAACATTTTCTACAAGACCTTTATTAAGACCTACTACATATGATGCATATCTTAATTGTCCCAAAACTTGTGATTGCATAATAATTGGATTATTAAATCGAATGTTTTTAATATATGCGTTATTTGTTTGGGTATCTCCCAAAACTGAAATGAAAGAATAGTATTGAAAATTATAATATGCATTATAATCATTTTCATTTTCAATTGGTTTAAAAAATAAGTTTGAAATCTCAAATCCTTGCCCATCAATAGTTCCTGTAAATGGATAAGCATCTGAGCCTAAAGGAGAAAATAAATAACCATTACCTGCAGTAGTATCATAATCAATATCATCACCTAAAATGTAATGTGATTTAAGATATTTTTGATATAGTTCAATTGTTCCATCAAAACGAGAATTATGTGATAAATCATATAAATCCATGCCATCTTCAATAACAACGCTATAATTATTAATTTCACTATCATTAAGACCTGAAATAATATTTTTGTATTCTTTAAATGTAATATAATTTGTAGGAATAGTAGCATAATCTATAAACTCAAAATCTGAATCTCTCCAAAAATCACTATAATATCCATCAGCCTTTACTCCATTATTACTATTATTACTAAGTAAAGAATTTAAACTAATTCCAGAAATTAGCATGAACAAAGCTACAAAAGCAATTACAATCATTCTTTTTGCATTTTTTAAATTAGTAATATTCATAACTTTGTCCTCCTTTTCTTTTTAATATATTGAAATAAAATCTTCTAATCCAGATATTTGCCAAACTTCCTTGTATCTATTTGCTTGAACAATATCAAGCTTTATATCCATATAAATGAGACAAATCTCACTATATATATCATTATCTCTAACGCCATATTCTGTACCACCATCAATAAAATCAATTTCATAACTTTCATCACTAATTGGTGCTTGAATTGTTGAATATATCATCTCACTACTAGGATCAACTACATAATTTTCTGAATTTATTATATTGAACGAACTGTAACTATCTGTTTTATCATGCATAATTGCTTGTTCAAGAACTACTCCTGAACTTTTATATGTTCTTGTCAAAATCCATTCATCTTTTATTAATAACCTATATGCACTTATTATTTCTGGTTTAAAATGAATTTTAACTCTCAAATGCCCAATATAATTTATTGCTGTAGGATCTCCAGCATTGATAATTACTAATCCTCTTTCACTATCATAATAATCTCCTGTTGCATCATTTTTAATTTGAGAAAAACTTAGTAATGTCGATTCGTTTGCCTCAAAATAAACTTCTATTCCTTGCTCTACCTTACCAACTTCTATCGCATTCGTAATTCTTTCTTCATAAACAAACCAAGCAAATGTAAATGTTAACAAAGCCACTAGAACAACGACCGTCAAGCTTATCTTGACTTTATTATTAGTCGAGATCATAATCATAACTTCCTCTTAGTGGATGAACTTGATGAGTTTTTATAGTAACTAATGGATTAAATGATAAACTCAAGTAATTTTGTTTATCTATAGATGATAGACTATCATAATCTCCAAAATATACTATTTTAATAGTTTTGCTACTGCTTGGTTGCAAAATATTATTAACCCCTTCATATAAATTGGAAAGATATTCGTAATTATGATAATCAATCTTTCCTTTTATAGTTGTTGTAGTACTTCCTGATGATAAACCATCACTTGTCTGTTCAATAATTGACTTATAATCACTTTGATTCTCATCAACAACCAAATAAACTAACCCTTCACTAATATCACTTAATTTTATTTGGATTCTTTGTTCAATTTCTGAATCATTATAAATTGTAAATGTTGTAGAAATAGCCATTGAATTAAGCATTGATAAATCATTTAAATCAAAATAGGCTAGTCCATTCAAATCAATGGTGTTTTCTATGATAGTATCAGATGATGTTATAACCGAAGTCATTTCATCCATTTGGAAATATGTATCTTTAACATCGCTTTGTGTTATAAAAGCATATGTTTGAGGTATTGTTAATGCAAGGTATGCTAATGCTAAAAAGAGGCAAAAATTTACAAATGCATTGATCATTTTATTAATTATTTTCTTCTTTTGCATAATGCTACCTCCTTTAAAACAAAAAAACTATTATCGCGCCGATAATAGTAACTGGCTGTCTTGTTTTAAAAGACCCTATAGCTTTGCGTCACACAATTACTCGTGTTTTGCCTTTTATATAATCATGTGTTCACACACAATTAATAATTATGCAACTGGCTATCCTTTTTGGGACCCTATAGCTTTGCGTCATATAGTTACCTATATTTTGCCTTTGATAATACCCTAGTGTTCTAACACTTATACGCGTTAGATACTAGCAACTGGCTATCCTTTTGAGGACCCTTTAGCTTTGCGTCATATAGTTACCTATATTTTGCCTTTGATAATATCTTCGCCCCAATTTTAACACTTACTA
>JBAXYK010000036.1:0-6247 GCA_041670825.1 Bacilli bacterium
CGCATCAGTTATGTTTTCCTTACCTATTATATAATATTGACGATAGAATAATTTAACAAAAAAACGAAAAAAATGATAAACACCATAATAATGTTTTCTTGTATAATAATCTTTTGCTACAGAGTAATATTTCTCAACTTCTTTTTTCATAATATTCTTCCCTTGTCATTGAATAACAGCATAAATTAATTGGTAATCCATCATACCTGTATTTTGCTTTTCTTAAAGTACCTTCATACTTAAAACCCAATTTCTCAATAACACGCCTTGATTGATAATTAAAATCAAAATGATCAATCGTAATTATTTCTTTATTCAATTCTTCAAAGGCATACTTTAAAATTAATTCACAGCACTCAACCATTAATCCTTGTCCCCAATATTTTGGACTCAAAACGTATCCAATCATCAGAGCTTGGGGATTATCACGAACTTTATCTACATGTAACCCGATTGATCCAATCGGTTTTTTCTCTTTTTTTGATTCAATGCACCATACCTCTTGATTAAGTATAAAACTATTAATTATTACCATTGTTTCTTCTTTAGTGGTGTGAGGTTTCCAACCAGCATTTGGACCAACTCTATCATCTTTTGCCCATTCAAACATATGATCAACATCTTTCATATTCCAATTTCTTAATAATACTCTTGATCCTTCTAATTCTTTCATAACCTCGCCCCTAACCATCACAACATATTATATCTTGCAAATTTTATTCTGTATACCTCAAGATTCTTATTGATAATAGTATTGCTATCAAAGAAATACCAACATCAGCGAAAATTGCCATCCACATCGTTGCAATTCCTAAAGCTCCCAAAATAAGAACTAGTACTTTGACAAATAAAATCATTAAAATATTAGTTCTTACTATAAACGAAGTCTTTTTAGCAATTTTTATTAATGTTGCAGTTTTTCCTATGTCATCATCTATAAAAACAATATCACTTGCTTCTATTGCTGCATCAGCACCAATGCCTCCCATAGAAATTCCTAAGCCACTAAGTGCTAAAACTGGGGCATCATTTATTCCATCACCAATAAAAGCTACATTTTTACCTTCTTTTTTTAACTCTTCAACAACTTCTATTTTGCCTTCTGGTAACATATTTGCATAGTATTTTGTTATTCCCACTTTTTCAGCTACTTTTCCAGCCACTTTTTCATTATCACCAGTAAGCATAATTATATTATCAACACCTTCATGATGAATATTTTTGATTGCTTGGAGCATATTTGGTTTAATTTCATCTTCAATTAATACATTCCCATAATACACACCATCAACTCCCAAGTGAATTACAGTATCTGAAATGTCTGTTTCTACAACTTTTATACCATTCCTAATCAATAATTCTTTTTTACCAACCACAACTTTTTTGCCATCATAATCTAGTTGTGCTCCAAATCCTTTTATCTCTTTGTAATTCTTTATTTTATCTTTATCAATTCTTGAAGAGAATTTTCCTGCAATGAATTTTGCAATTGGATGATTAGAATAATATTCTGCATTTGAAAGATATATTAAGAATTCTTCCTCACTAACTCCATTTAAATTAATTGCTCCTAAATCAAAATTCCCTTTTGTGATTGTCCCTGTTTTATCTAAAACTAATGTATCAATTTTAGCTGCTCTTTCCAAATACTCTCCACCTTTTATTAAAATCTTATTGCGTGAAGATGCACCTATACCAGCGAAAAAACTTAATGGTATCGATATTACCAAAGCACATGGGCATGAAATTACCAAAAATACAAGTGCTCTATAACCCCAAACACTAATAGGTTGTTTAAAAAATAGTGGAACAAATGCCAATAAAAATGCTAATAATACAACAATAGGTGTATAGTATTTTGCAAATTTAGTTATAAATTTTTCACTTTGTGATTTTTTTGATGCAGCATTTTCAACAAGCTCTAGAATCCTTGCGAATGTTGTTTCTGCAAATTTTTTGCTAACCTCTATTTCTAATACTCCATCAATATTTACTGCACCTGCCAAAACTCCTGAATTAATGGTTGCTTTCTGGGGTAATGATTCACCAGTCAAAAATGCTAAATTTAAGTTACTCTCGCCTTTTTTAACAATACCATCTAGTGGTATTTTTTCTCCAGGCTTAACAATTACATAATCTCCTTTTTTTACTTCTTCTAGTGGAACTTGTATTATTTCACCATTTTTAATTAGATTTGCATTATTTGGCTTAAGATCAATTAATTTTTTGATTGATCTTCTTGATTTATCAATAGCTAAATCTTGGAAAAATTCTCCCAATTGATAAAACACCATAACTGCTACAGCCTCTACTTCTTCTCCAATAACAAAGGCTCCAATTGTAGCAATTGTCATTAAAAAATTCTCATCAAAAACTTCTCCCTTTAATATATTTTTAATTGATTTTATGACAACTGTTGTACCAGAAATCAAGTAAGAAACTATAAACAAAACTACTCTAGTTGTAGAATCTTTGCTCAATAGACCAAAAGCTAAAAAAACAATTGAAACAATTGCCATAATAATTCGGCGGTAATTAAAAATAAATTTCTTTATTTCTTCTTTTTTGCTATCTATATATTTCTCTTTTGCAAGAACTATTTCATGATTGCTCAAAATAGCTTCTATTCTAGGCTCTATTGAATCAATATTGACATCATTTAAAATTTCTATTGATATTATTTCTTGTAAAAAATCAATTTTTGCATCTTTTACTCCATTTATTTTCTTTATATCTTCTATTGCATGATTACTACAATCAAAACAAGATATTCCTTTTATTTTCCTTTTTAAAATAGGCATATTAAATTACTCCTCCACGTGTTCTAATCCTTGGTTAATTATTGTAAGTATATGGTTATCTAAAAGTGAATAAAAAATCTCTTTACCTTTTCTTGCTGTTTTTACTAGTTTGGTATTTCTTAAAATGCGTAACTGATGCGAAACAGCAGATTGTGATGAACCTATAACTTTTGCTAAATCATAGACACACATTTCACTTTTCGAGAGTGCAAATAATATTTTTACTCTTGTTGAATCCGCAAATATCTTGAAAAAATCTGATAAGTCACATATCTTTTCATCATTTATCATATTATCCTTAACTAAATTTACTACATTTTCATGGATATAATCATGTTCTATAGAATTACTCATTTTGAAGCCCCCTAAACATATGAATATATGAACATATATTATTATATTCTTGTCAAATCAATTATGCAATAAAAAAAAGCAAAATAAATTGCTTTTCAAAAATAACTTATAAAAGGATAGTTTTGAAGACTCTCAAGGCATTTTTATAACTAATCTTCTCTATTTCTTCTAAGGTAAATCCCTCAGTTTTTAATCTATCTATTAATTTGCTCATCTCGCCTGCATTTTTAATTTCTAGATTTTGTGATATGCCATCAAAATCAGTTCCTAAAGCAATATAATCTATCCCAATAATTTCTTTAATGTGTTTAATATGCTTAATCATATCATCAATATAACTAAATGGCTTCTCTTTTTCTACAAAATCTTTTAGGAAAAAATCACAGAAATTTATACCAACTACTCCTCCATTTTTAGCAAGTGCTATTAGCATTTCATCAGTCATATTTCTAACTACGCTACAAATCTTTCTAGAATTTGAATGGCTGGCAACTATTGGTTTTTCTGAATATTTAATAACATCATAGAACCCCTTATCAGAAAGATGTGATACATCAATAATAATACCTAGCCTATTCATTTCTTTTACAACCTCAATACCAAATTCTGTTAATCCTTTGGTAACATTAGGTTCGTGAAAATTGGGAATTTTATTTTCTATGATTTGAATATTTGGTGAAGCTATTTCATTTTCATAATTCCAAGTGAGAGTTATTAATCTTACACCCAACCTATAAAAATCTCTTAAAAAAGAAAGATTCCCCTTTATTACTCCACCTTCTTCAATTGTTAACAAAGATGACATTAATCCTTTTTCATTATTATTAATAATATCTTTATAAGAAAAAATGGGTGCTATTAAATCCTTATTAGCTTCTATTTCTTGATAGTAACGATCTATCATTTTCATGCATATCTCAAAAGGATTACCTTCCTTTAAAGGGACAAACATTGCAAAACATTGAAGCATATAGTTGCTTTTCTTCATTTTTTCTAAATCAACATTTAAGTTGTTATTTCGTAAATTCATATTGAATCCTTTTTCTTTTTCTTCTTCAAGTCTTTTAATAGTATCACAATGCAAATCTATAATCATGTTAATCCCTCCATTTCCATAATTCTATCACAACAAAATTTTCAAGACTATTATTTTGTTGTTAACAAACGCAAAGTTTTAACATATAATCTTAATGGTGATAAAAATGCCGGAATTAAAACTACACTATAAGATTGACAAAGAGATTGATTTGCAATCTTTTCTAAAAGAAAAATACTTCTCTGATTCCTTAATTAGTAAACTTAAAAACGAGAAGAAAAATATATTTGTTGGAGATAAATCAATTGGTCTTCAAGAACATCTATACCCAAATGATGTTCTTGAAATAATACTCCCACCAGAAAAAAGTAACATAAATATCGTAGAAGGCAATATAAATATCATCTACGAAGATGACTTTATAATGGTTTTGAATAAGCCCCACAATCTCGCAGTGATTGGAACAATTGCTCATCATGATTTTCATTTATCTGGGATGATAATGAAGTATTATAATGAAAAAAATATTGAATCTACCGTCCACTTTGTTAATAGACTAGATAAAGACACATCTGGACTTATAATAATTGCAAAACACCAATATATTCACGGCCTTTTTTCGCACATTGAAATTAAGAAAAAATATTTATTAAAAATTAGTGGCGTTTTAGATAAAAAAGAAGACACAATAATATCAAACATAAAAAAAGATTCAACTCACAAATCAACAAAATACTTAATTGATGAAAGTGGTAAAAGAGCTATTACAAAATATAAAGTTTTAAATAATGATTCCAAATATAGTAATGTAGAAGCCGAACTTATAACTGGCCGTACGCATCAATTACGAGTCCACTTCTCTAGTATTGGATTACCAATAGTTGGAGATTCCATATATGATGGTGAAAAATCAGATTTTCTCCACTTAGAAAGTTACTATTTGAGCTTCACTCATCCAATAACTAATCAGCCATTAAAATTCATTCTACCCATTGAGTGGTGATTTTTTTACAAAGTAGTAGAAATTAATCTGTTTTACAAGTATAATAACTTCGTACCCTCGTTTTAGACCCGGAGGTGTATTATATGAACAAATTTGTTATTATTGTAGATTCTTGTGTTGATTTATCGATTGAAAAAGTAAAAGATTTAGATTTAATTGTTGTGCCATTAAAAGTTGAGATAGATGGAAAAATTTATTCTAACTATCCAGACGAAAGAGAAATAAAAGCTACTGATTTTTATTCTTTATTAAGAGAAGAAAAAGTCGCAATTACTAGTCAAGTAAATAGTTATCAGTTTTCTGAAGAGATGGAAAAAGTCTTAAAAGATGGTTATGATGTTTTGTACGTTGGTTTTTCAAGTGCTTTGAGTGGTACTTTCAATTCCTTTGCAATAGCAAAAGACGAATTAAAAGATAAGTATCCAAACAGAAAAATTATCGCTGTTGATTCCCTTTGTGCTTCATTAGGACATGGTCTTCTAGTTACTTATGCTTCTAATATGCGTAAACAAGGAAAGTCAATTGATGATGTTGCAAAATGGCTTGAAGAAAATAAACTCCATCTTGTTCATCTATTTACGATTGATGATCTCAGTTGCTTGAAAAGAGGCGGAAGGTTATCAGGATCTGCCGCGTTAATTGGCACTATGTTGCACTTAAAACCTCTTTTGCATGTAAGTAATGAAGGAAAATTAGTCGCAACAGGAAAAGTTTTCGGTCGTAAAAACTCATTAAAGAAATTAGTAGAAAAAATGGAGGACAATATTATTGATCCTCAAAACCAAGTTGTCTACATAAGCCATGGTGATTGTATTGAAGAAGCAAATTATGTCGCAGACCTAATAAAAGAAACATACAAAGTTAAAGATGTATATATCAACTTTGTTGGTCCAGTTATTGGAGCACATAGTGGCCCAGGAACAATTGCTATATTCTTTTTAGGAAAAGAAAGATAAAAAAAGGAGAATTAATTCTCCTTTTTTATTTTAATTTAATATATTCAATTACTACTTCTTCAACTGGTTTATTATTTTCGTCTGTTTCTAAATTACA
>JBAXYK010000037.1:0-6206 GCA_041670825.1 Bacilli bacterium
TATTGTCACTACATTTGGAAAATTTTTGGATCCTATAGCAGACAAATTGCTTGTAAATGTACTATTTATAATACTTACTGTTTGGGGAGAAATTCCAATAATAGTTACTTTGATATTTATCATAAGAGATACCATTGTTGATGCTATTAGGTTAATTGCTATTGATAAACAAGTAGTAATTGCTGCTAGCAAGCTTGGAAAACTAAAAACAGTAACCCAAATGATTTCTTTAATATTTGTATTACTTTTCATTCCCGGAAAATTAATAGTAGTTTATCTTGCTGGTGTAATTTCGCTAATTTCAGGTATTGAATATTTTATTAAAAATAGAAAAATTGTTCTTGAGGGAGCAAATTACAATGGATAATATTATTGAAATACTCAAACTTAAGGGGTTAACACTTTCTTCTTGCGAAAGCATTACTGGTGGGGGATTTGCAAATTATATAACTAATATCCCTGGTGCTTCCAATGTATACAAGGGTGGATTAGTAACTTATTCTAATGAAATAAAAGAAAATGTTGCTAATGTTGACAAAAATACTATAGAAAAATATGGAGCAATATCACAAGAATGTGCTTATGAAATGGTACAAAATACTAAAAAAATGTTTGCTACAGATATAGCAGTTTCTTTTACTGGAAATGCTGGACCTACAATAAGTGAAGATAAGGATGTAGGACTAGTATATATTGGATTTGCTTATAAAAATATTATAAGTGTTGAAAAGTATTTGCTAAAAGGCTCTAGAATAGAAATTAAAAATTCATGTATTCAAATAGCTTTAGAAAAAATTGTGAATGAAATTGTTAAGGAAATATCATAAAATGATATAATGATATATAGGATATATAAAGTTTAAGGGGGAAATGGCTTTGGAAAAAAATGCAGAAAAAAATGATTTAAACGAAAAATTAGAAGAAACGCTCAAAACGATCCAAAAACAATTTGGTCAAGGTTCAATAATGAAATTAGGAGATAGACCAGAAATTCAAATTGATTCTGTTTCAAGTGGTTCTCTTGCTCTTGACTATGCCCTAGGAATTGGAGGTTACCCAAGAGGAAGAATTGTAGAAATTTATGGTCCTGAATCTAGTGGTAAAACTACTGTTGCACTTCACGCAATTGCAGAAGCACAAAAAGCCGGCGGTCGTGCAGCTTTTATTGATGCTGAACATGCCATTGATCCTGGATATGCAAAAAAACTCGGAGTAAATATTGATGAATTAATCCTTTCTCAACCAGATTCTGGAGAACAAGCGATGGAGATTGCTGATTTACTAATAAAAAGCAATGCTATTAACTTAATTGTTGTTGACTCTGTTGCTGCTTTGGTTCCTCAAGCAGAACTTGAAGGAGAAATGACAGACTCACAAATGGGATTACAAGCTCGTTTAATGTCAAAGGCTCTAAGAAAAATTGCTGGTAATTTAAATAGAACAAATTGTACTATTATTTTTATTAATCAGCTTAGAGAAAAAGTTGGCATTATGTTTGGTAATCCAGAAACAACACCTGGCGGTAGAGCTTTAAAGTTCTACTCTTCAATTAGATTAGAAGTTAGAAGAAGCGAGGCCATCAAACAAGGAACGGATATTGTAGGCAATGTCGTTAATATCAAAGTTGTAAAAAACAAAGTAGCACCTCCATTCAAAACTGCACAAGTTGAAATTATGTATGGCGAAGGAATATCAAAAGAAGCTGAGATTTTAGAATTAGCTGTAAATTTTGACATAATAAAAAAATCTGGAGCCTGGTATGATTACAATGGAGAAAGAATTGGTCAAGGAAAAGATAATGTTAAAAAGTATTTAAAAGACAACCCATTAATATTCCAAGAGATTTTCCAAAGTGTTAAAGAAAAAATGATTTCTAAATAAAAGTACCTATATCATGGTACTTTTTTTGTTTTTTTTGGTTGTATATGATTTATTATAGTTTTTATTTATTGTTATTCGCTTCAAAATATATTAAAATAAATGTGTATGGAAATGAAGGTATTCCATTCCGTATTTAAAAAGTACGTTGATTAATATTAATAGGAGGATTTATATGTTATTAGCAGGATTCACAAATGAGTTCTTGCTTCCTCTTATCATAGGTATATTTGGTATAATTATAGGAATAGCTTTAATGTATTTTATCCCACTTTCTGGGATTAAAAAAGCTAAAGGTCGCGCATCAAGAATAACAAAAGAAGCAGAAATAAAAGCAGAACAGATTGTAAGAAATTCACAACTTGATGCTAAAACCACAGTTTATGAGATGAAAGTTGAAGCAGAAAAAGAAATAAAAGAAAGAAAACAAGAAGCCTCTGCTTTAGAAAATAAACTATTATTGCGTGAACAAAACATTGACCGTCGTGATTTGGCTTTGCAGACCAAAGAAACGAATCTTGAAGCAAAATCTGAACAATTAACCGAAAAAATAAATGACCTTGATAAAAAAGAAGCAGAATTGAACAAGAGAATTGATTCAATTATTTTAGAGTTAGAAAAAGTTGCAATGATGACTTCGCAAGAAGCAAAAAATGAATTATTAAAAAGAGTCGAAGAAAAGATTGCTGTTGAAATAGCTTCTTATATTAAAAACCAAGAAGAAGAAGCTAAATTGGTAGCAAATGATAAAGCTAGAAATCTAATCGCTTTGGCGATTCAAAAATATTCCCAAGAAGTTACAAATGATAGAACCGTTTCAGTTGTTTCTCTTCCTTCTGATGATTTAAAAGGAAGAATTATTGGGCGTGAAGGAAGAAATATTAGAGCAATTGAGCAATTAACTGGCGTTGATTTGATAATTGATGATACACCAGAAGTAATTACTGTTTCTTGCTTTGACCCTATTCGTAGAGAAATAGCTCGTTTATCATTAGAGTACTTAATAAAAGATGGAAGAATCCAACCAGGAAGAATTGAGGAAGTTGTTGAAAAATCAAAAATTGAAGTTCAAGAATCTATCCAAAAAGCTGGTGAAGAAGCTTTGTTTAAATTAGGTATATCAAAAATAAATCATGAGTTAATTGAATATATTGGTCGTTTAAAGTATAGAACATCATATGGGCAAAATGTCTTACAACACTCTTTAGAAGTAGCATTCCTTGCTGGAATAATGGCAAGTGAATTAGGTGTTGATCAACATTTAGCAAGACGTGCTGGATTACTTCACGATATTGGTAAATCTGTAGATTTTGAAATCGAAGGAAGCCATATAGAAATTGGTGTCCGTTTAGCAAAAAAATATGGAGAACATAAATTTGTTATTAATGCTATTGAATCTCACCATGGTGATGTTCCTGCAAATAATATTATTTCTAACCTGGTAGCTGCTGCTGATACTTTAAGTGCTGCAAGACCTGGTGCAAGAAGTGAAACTTTAGAAAAATACATTCAAAGAATCGAAAAACTTGAAGAGATTTCTAAAGGATTTGATGGAGTACAAAGTGCTTATGCAATACAAGCAGGTAGAGAAATTAGAGTTATGGTAGTCCCAGAAAAGATTGATGATATTAAATCATTTAAACTTGCTCGCGACATTCGCGAAAAAATTGAAAACGAACTAACATATCCTGGACAAATTAAAGTTACAGTTATTAGAGAAACTAGAGCAAACGAAATAGCAAAATAGAATAGAGATGATTTGATGAGATTTTTATTTATTGGTGATGTGGTTTCAAAAGTAGGTCGTCAAATGATATTGGATAACCTAAAAAAAATTAAAGAAAAATATGATATAGATATTGTTATAGCAAATGGTGAAAATGCCGCTCATGGAAGAGGTATATCATTAAATTCATATAATAGTCTCATAGATATGGGTGTCAATGTAATCACTTTAGGAAATCACTTTAATTCATGTAATAAATCAAATAATTTTTATGTTAATGCAACTAAATTAATTAGACCACTAAACATTCATCCTAGTGCCACAGGTTTTGGTACTAGGGTGTTTGATTATAATAATATTAATTTTAGAGTAACAAACATTCTTGGAAGGGTCTTCATTAATGCATTGAACCCCCAAAATCCTTTCGATGTGCTTGATGAATTATTGCCTAAATGCAAAGAAAAAATACATATCATAGATTTCCATGGCGAAGCAACTGGTGAAAAAATGGCATTCGCTTGGAACTTTGATGGCAAAGTTAGTGCAATACTAGGAACCCATACCCATGTTCAAACTACTGATAATCGAATTTTACCAAGTGGTACAGCGTATATAAGTGATGTAGGAATGACTGGCCCTTATGATGGTATAATTGGTGCTAAAAAAGAAGAAATAATTTTTAAAACTAGAACTGGGTTACCAGCAAAATTTGATGTTGAAACTGGTAGAGGTCAACTCAATGCAGTTGTCCTTGATATTGATAACGAAACAGGCAAGGCATTATCTATTAAAAGAGTATATATTTCGCCAGATTATATTGAAGGAATATAACTAATATTTATGATAAGGGCAATGCCCTTTTTTTATTATTTATTTTGTTGACCACTATTATAATAGTGGTTATAATTTTAACGAGGTGATTTTATGATACTAATTAAAAATACAACAAAAAGTTATGGGCCAAATTTTAAAGCTGTTGATAATTTGTCTTTAGAAATTAGAGATGGCGAAATTTTTGGATTTATTGGTCCTAATGGAGCTGGTAAAACAACTACAATAAAAATGATGACTGGAATTACTGGTTTTGATACTGGGGATATAACAATAAACAACATTGACATTACGAAAGATCCAATTGAAGCTAAAAAACAATTTGGATTTGTTCCAGATAGCCCTGATATGTTTTTAAGACTTAAGGGTGTTGAATACTTAAATTTTATGGCAGATATCTATGATGTGGCAAAAGATTTAAGAGACAAGAGAATAATTGATTTAGCAGAGAAATTCGAAATGAGTGATGCTCTTACAGATACAATACAAAGTTACTCTCATGGAATGAGACAAAAAATAGTACTTATGGGAGCTTTGGTTCATGAGCCTAAGGTTTGGATTCTTGATGAACCAATGACTGGATTAGATCCAAAATCATCTTTCCTACTAAAGGAAATGATGAGAGAACATTCAAGAAAGGGAAACGCTGTTTTCTTTTCTACTCACGTTTTGGAAGTGGCTGAAAAATTATGTGATAGAATAGGCATAATAAATAAAGGAAAATTGATTTTTAGTGGAACAATGGAAGAATTGCGCAACAAATTTGAACCTGGTGATTCATTAGAAAAGATATTCTTGGAGATGACAAAAGGTGAATAAAACTTTACATCTTGCCAAAGTACTTCTAAAATCAGCATCAAATTTTTCCGCAAATGCTTCTCCTTTATCATTAAACAAGAATCGTAGAGCACTTACTGGTAAAAGTAAAATCTTGCTTTACATAGTATTAGCCGTTTTAGTTGTTTCTTCTGTTTGTGTTCCTCTTGGAGTTGCAATGAAAGAAATAACATCAACTTTACTCCCATTAGGAATTGCTGATGGATTATTTTATATGATATTACCACTAGCAACTGTTGCCTTGCTAATTATTTCAATATTTACAGTAATAAGTGTTTTATTCTTATCAACAGATAATGCTGTTTTATTATCTATGCCATTAAAACCTAGAGAAATAATTGTTGCTAGGTTTTTGAACATTATACTTTATACTTACTTAATCGTAGGTATGTTTATAATTCCTGCTTTTGTTGGTTATGGGATAGCAACTGGAGCTGGAGTACTTTTCTATATAATTTCTTTGATAGAAGTATTGCTGCTACCTATTATTCCACTTTCTATCCTACTTCTACTTTTGGTTCTTATCTTGCAATACTCTAATTTGACTAAACATAGAGATTTATTTACATACATTTCTATGGGATTAACACTTGTTATAGCTCTTGGATTTAATTTTGTATTCCAACAAGCATTTATGAGTGTAGAAATTGATCCATCTCAACTTGCAGAAAACATAAGAGCTATTGTTGATGGTTATGCTGGTGTACTAGTTAAATTTCTTCCACAATTAATACCAGCAATTAATGCCCTTACTTCTTCTAGTGTATGGCTACAATTGCTTAATATATTAATTTACATTGCGGCTTCTATTGCAATATTTGTAGTTGTAGTAATTATTGCAAGTCCAATTTATTTTAAATCAATTAAAGGATCTGATGAAAGAGGCGCAAAAAGAAAAAAGAAGACAAGTAATGATGTGGTATTACAAAAATCA
>JBAXYK010000038.1:0-6171 GCA_041670825.1 Bacilli bacterium
ACTTGTACTTGATCTAACCAAGTAGGGTTCATACTAACTTCCATATGATGCCTTATAGAACTTGTTGATTCTTCAACATCAAACTTCCCAGAATAAGCCATGTATCCTTTTGCTGCTTCTGCCATCTCTTTTGTAGTTCCAACAAACATATCTTTTGAAACATATGGTTTTCTTCCTGGAGTCATGATCTGAGCAGACATATAGCCATCTGGAGTGTACATAATAAATCCTTTGGCATTTTCTCCTGCTGGGTAATATTTATTACCATCTTTATCTTTAGCTGAAAATTCTATTAACTTCCAAGTCCCAATTAGGGTATCTCTTAATGTTTTATTCATATATATATTCCTCCTATTAAATTAATATTTAATCGTCTTTGTAATTTCATAATAGCATAAAAAATTGAATTACACTTAAAATATGCATTAGATACTAAAATAATATGATTCAATTAAATACTTAATATTATATTTAATTGCTAATTTATTGAGGTATTTTTTAAAACTATCTAAAGATAAAATATCTTTTTTAAATTTTGAAAGCTTTAGTATATATTGTTGTTTTTCTTTTTCCAAAATAACCTTTTTAAAATATCCATAAACATGCTCAATAGCATTAATAGCACTGCCTTTTCTTGTTTTTTTATCTAAAGACTCTTCAATTAGAAGATAAAATTTTTTAACTGGATATTTATCTTTATCTTTTAATAACTGTCTAATCTTATGATAATTACTAGATGACTTTTCTAAAACACTATATTTATATCTTGCCCACTCTTTTTCAAGAGTTTCTATTTTGCCACTGCTATTTAAGATATTGATACATTTTGTGGCCGATAGATTTTTATCTTTAACCTCAAGCATAATATCTATATCCGCATTATTAAGTGATGTCATAAAATCTAAAAACTTTGGTGTATATATTGTTTTTGAGTGTGAGCCATTTTTCTTGTTTTCCTCTTGTTGAGAATAGTGAATCTTTTGCTTACCATCATTTTCTTTCCAAGTTTTACTACATTTCATAATCCACTCATAATCATTAAATACATCAGTTGATTTATTTAAAAAATTATGAAGATTATCATAAATAACTGGAGCACCTGTTATATTACTTATTTCTAAAACATCTTTAATATTAAAACTTCGATCATCATTTTCAATAACTAATCTCTTTTTAATATCAAAACTTAATTTATTATAATTATTGATAAATCTTTCTTTTGCTTCTTGTTTATCATTATAGACTCCTCCAACATGTAAAATAATCTTATTAGATTCATCAACTTTTAATGATTCAAGAAATCTTGCATGATACTCAAGATCTTTAATTGTATTATCCACTACTTCTTTTTTAAAAGAGTTAAGCACACTATATTGTCCTGGATGCATAGATACTCTAATTGAGTTATCTCTTATTTTTTTACCTATATTGCTCAATTCTTTTTCAAAAATATCCCACCACTCTAAATTATTTATAGGACTAGACCCAAAAGGAATAATATCTGAACTTATTCTAAATAGTTTAATATTATTCTTAATATTATAATCAATGATATTTTCTAAAGAGCGCAAATTAAAAAGAATAACTTCTTTTAATTTATCTTCACTTATATTATCTTTTTTTAATCTTTTGATACTTGTATTAGGTACACCTACAACTAGACAAGCATAACCAATGCTCATATTAACACCCTTTTCACATACCTCCATATTCTTTTTTTATTAATTCTAATAAATCATCTAATGAAAGTCCTAACTGTTTATAATATTTTAAATCATTTCTCAGTTTTTCTATAGCAATATACTCTTTTTTCTTTTCAAGATGAATTTTGCTATATTCGCTTACAAAACATCCCTTACCTACTTTTGTATATATAAAGCCATTACTTTCTAAAAGTTCCCAGGCTTTTTTTATAGTTATGATACTTATTCTTAATTCACTAGCAATATTTCTAATTGATGGTAAACAAAAATTTGGTGGTAATTCTCCACTTATTATTTGAGATACTATTTGCTCATATATTTGTTCATATATGGGTTTATCACTTTTATTAGAAATAATTAAGTTCATAAACTATAGACTCACTTTTTCAAAATTTTTAACTGATCTTTTTTGAGCTATCAATAATGTAATGCAATATATTAATATCCCTGCAACTAAAACAATTATTTGATAAATTGCATTACTTGGATTTACTCCATCAATATTATTTCTTAAAAATGGAACTAAGGCTACAACAATTTCAAAAACAAGCATCGTTAATATATATCCTGTTATACCAAATGCCATTGGAAATCCTGTTTTATAACCACTTTTAAAATACCATGGCAAGAATATAATATTAAATACACTATATCCTATTAATACAAAACCAAAAAACGCAAAATTAGCATCCATTCCAACAGGGTTACCATTAGTATTTATCACTAGTGATGAGATTAAGGCAAATGGAACAGCAAGTAAAAGTTGAAGTAATTGCGTATAAACAACAGATAGAATTCGTGATTCTACTACTTGAGCACGAGAAACTGGTAACATCGCCGTAAATTCATGATCGTTATTTGCTCTTGCTACTCCAAAAGTAATTAAAATTCCAAATAAACAATAACTAACTCCTATTACATATGGATATTGAGGAATTAATAACAATCCTGAACATAACACAAAAAAGTAAGTGGCTGGTGAAATAACTAGTTTCAACTCTTTATAAAATAACTTTCCCATTTATTTTTCCTCCCTATTAAAATAAATCATTATATCTTCTAGATTAGGTTTTTCATATTGAAGAGTTCCATTTTTATCAAACTTTTCTTTTTCAATAAGACCGGTAAATCCAAAAGCATTTTCTTTATAACCCGTCATCTTTGAGATTAATTCATTATTTAAATCACCTTTTTTACCTGCTATTAAATAATACTTATTAATTAAATCATCTTTGGTAGAATTAAGAATTATTTTCCCATCTTGAATGAAGATTACATAGTCTGCACATTTATCTAAATCTGATGTTATATGCGTTGAAAACAAGATACTTTTATTGCCATCTTCAACTATCTTTTGGAATAATTCCAAAATTTCTTCTCTTGCAATAGGATCCAAACCACTTGTTGGTTCATCAAAAATAAATAATTTGGCATTATGTGATAAAGCAAGAGTTAAAGCAAATTTAACTTTCATACCACTTGAAAGCTCACCTATTTTCTTATTTTCATCTAATTTAAATAATTTTATGTAATGATTATAAGCTTCTTCATCCCAGTTTTTATAAAACTTCTTAACAACACTAATAACACTTCTTATAGTGTTTTTAACGTAGTAATTAGCTTCTCCAAGCATAAAACCTATATCTTGTTTTAATTCCACTTCATTTTCAAAAACATTTTTCCCTAATATTTCAACCTCACCACTTGCTGGCCTAACAATATTAAGAATCGACTTTAAAGTGGTTGTTTTCCCTGCACCATTCATACCAATAAAACCCATAATATAACCTTCAGGCAATTCAAAAGAAACATTATCTAATTCAAATGTTGGGTATTTCTTGCATAGGTTTTTGACTTTCAACATATATATCCCTCCAATAAGTGTGTATATCAAACATACACACTTTATAACCTTTTTTACTTTTTGTCAACAGCAACAAAAAAATTAAAATATTTTTAGCACTCCTATTGACAGAGTGCCACAATGTGTTATAATAGCCTTAGCACTTGAGTGTGTTAAGTGCCAAAACATTATAATTATTGCTTTAAGGAGGAATAAAAAATGATTAAACCATTATTTGACAATGTACTATTAGAAAAAGAAAAAGTATCACGTCAAACCACAAGTGGTATTGTTCTAGCAACAAAAGAAGAAAATGCCAATTATGGAATAGTGATAGCACTAGGTGATGGTAAAATGACTGATGGTAAAAAGGTAGAATTACCGCTCAAAATTGGAGATAAGGTTATCTATCAAAATTATGAAGGTCATGAAATTAAACAAGACGGAAAAGAATATTTAATTATTTCCGCTAAAAACATTATTGCAATTATATCTTAGGAGGTAATTACTTATGGCAAAACAATTATTGTATGGTAAAGAAGCAAGAGAAGAAATGCTAACTGGTGTAGATAAGTTAGCCAATGCTGTGAAAATAACTCTTGGTCCAAAAGGAAGAAATGTTGTCTTAGATAAAGGATATGGATCACCACTAATCACAAGTGATGGAGTATCCATAGCTAGAGAGATTGAATTAGAAAACCCTTATGAGAATATGGGGGCAAAATTGGTGTATGAAGTAGCAAACAACACAAATGATGAAGCGGGCGATGGAACAACAACCGCAACACTTCTTGCTCAATCAATGATTCATAATGGTATAAAGGCTGTAGAAAATGGAGCAAATCCTGTTTTAATGAAAGAAGGGATTTTTTTGGCAAGTAAGAAAGTTTCTGAGGCATTATTAGCAAAATCTAAAAAGATTGAAAGCAAAAAAGATATTGCTTCTGTAGCCACTATATCTTCAGGAAGCGAAGAAATTGGTGAATTAATTGCTGAAGCAATGGAAAAAGTTGGACATGATGGAATCATAAATGTTGATGAATCAAAAAGTTTTGAAACTAAATTAGAAATGACTGATGGTCTTAAATATGATAAAGGATACATATCCCCTTATATGCTTGAAGATAATTCTAAAACATCAATTGAATTAGAGGATCCTTATATTTTGGTAACAGATATGAAAGTCAATTCTATTAAAGATATACTGCCAATATTAGAAAAAATAGTAGAAAGTAGAAAACCACTTTTAATCATTGCTGATGATTTTGATAATGAGGCTGTTTCTACAATTATTCTTAATAAATTAAGAGGAACATTTAATGTGGTTGCTACTAAAGCTCCAGGCTTTGGTGATTCAAAAACTGAAACATTAAGTGATATCGCTTTATTTGTAGGGGCTAACTTCTACTCTAAAGATTATTCAATGAACTTAAAAGATTTGAATATGAGTGATTTAGGTACCGCAAAAAAGGTACTAGTGTCAAAAGACTCAACAACAATCATTGAAGGAAATGGTGATTCAAAAAAACTTGAAATTCACATTAATGACATCAAGAAAAAAATGAATGAAACTAAATCTGAATATGAAAAAAATAGATTACATGAACGTATCGCTAAAATGACTAATGGTGTTGCATTAATCAAAGTCGGAGCAACTACAGAAACCGAACTAAAAGATAAAAAATTGCGTCTAGAAGATGCATTAAATGCTACAAGAGCAGCTGTTGCTGAAGGTATTGTGGCAGGTGGTGGTTCGACACTTATTGAAATTTATCGTGAAATAAAAAATGAATTATCCAGTAACATTACTGATGTAGAAAAAGGAATTAGAATCGTTCTTGATGCTTTAAGCGAGCCTCTATATCAAATTGCAGAAAACTCTGGATTTGATGGTAAAGATATTGTTGAAAGACAATTAAGTGCAAAAACCAATGTTGGTTTTGATGCTAAAAAAGGTGCTTGGGTAAATATGTTTGAGCATGGTATTGTTGATCCTACAAAAGTCACTAGAAGTGCTTTGCTTAACGCAAGTTCAATAGCTTCAATGTTTATTACGACAGAAGTTGTTGTAGCTCAAATAAAAGATAAAAACAAAAATACTCAAATGAACCCTACTATGTACTAATACTTACTTATAACATCATTTACTATGATGTTTATATAAAATATATAAATTTTAAAAAGGAGGAATTATATATGAGATATTCTATTGCTAATCGTCAAAATTCTTATGGTCTTGTTGATAAACTATTTGAAGACTTCTTCAATGATAGTGTTTCAAAAAATTATAGTAAATGTGATGTGTTAAAAACTGATATTACTGATGAAGGAGATCACTATTCATTTAAGATTGAAGTGCCATCTTTAAATAAAGAGAATCTAAATATTGCTCTAGAAGATGGTTACTTAAACATCTCAGCAACATTTGAAGATTCTAAAGAAGAGAACAAGGAGAATAACAAATATCTACGTAGAGAACGTTATTACGGGTCTTTTTCTAGAAGTTTCTATGTTGGAGATGAAGTTAAAGAAGAAGATATCAAGGCCAAACTTGATAATGGTGTCTTAAATCTAATGATTAACAAGCCACAAGAACAAGCAGCCCCCGAGAAAAAAATTATTCCT
>JBAXYK010000039.1:0-6142 GCA_041670825.1 Bacilli bacterium
AGTTGCTATCGCTAGAGCATTAGTGAAAAAGCCTCGTGTTTTGCTTCTTGATGAACCATTAAGCAATCTTGATGCAAGATTAAGATTACAAACAAGAGAAGAAATAAAGAAGATTCAAAGAGAAACTGGTATTACTACAATATTTGTAACTCACGACCAAGAAGAAGCAATGTCTATTTCTGATGAGATAATATTAATAAATGCTGGTGTTTTCCAACAAATGGATCATCCTCAAAAAGTTTATGATGAGCCAGCCAATTTATTTGTAGCAAAATTTTTAGGAAATCCAGCCATTAATATTTTCCATGGACAGATTAAAACTGGTGTTTTGTCAGTAAATGGAGTGGAATTAGATAAAGGATTTAAAGGTGAAGATAGAAATGTTGTTGTTGGTGTAAGACCAGAAGCATTCTATTTAGATAATAAAGGCAAGATAGAGATAAATGTAGAATTTGTAGAACATATTGGAAGAGATATTACTGTCGTTGGTAGAGTTGAGAATCAAGATGATAGTAAAGTAAGAATAATAATTCCAAGCGACCATTATAATGATGTTTTTGATAAAAGCAAATTAGGATTCACTCCAAAAAGAATGTATATATTTGAAGAGACAGGGGAGAGGATTAAATAATGCTAGAAGATAAAAAAGATGGTTGGAAAGCGGCGATTGCTTTAGCACCAGCAATGATATTTCTAATTGTGTTTATGTTTTTCCCACTAGTAAACACAACGATAATGTCATTTATGGAAGGTTTCCAATTTAGGGCAAATGCAGGAATATTTGCCATAAGTCATCGATATCAGGGTATTGGATTTCAGGAATATATTAATGTCTTACGAGACCCTATATTTTTGACAGCATTAAAAAACACCATGGTTATGGTGGTAATATCTGTTCCAATATCAGTAATTCTCGGATTACTTGTATCTGTATGTTTGAATAATATTAAAAGACTACAAAATATTTTTCAAACAATATTCTTCTTACCATATGTAACAAATACAATAGCCTTAGGCATGGTATTTAAGGTTATGTTTTCCACAAATAATGGATTGATAAATTTAATAGTTGAAACTTTTGGCGGCGATAAAATAGCTTGGCTTACAGATGCCACAACAAAGGGGTATTGGTCAGCTTTATTTGTAATAACTTGCTATACAGTTTGGTCAGGACTAGCATTTAAAATACTAGTATTTTTGTCAGGTCTACAAAGTATAGATAAGCAATATTACGAGGCAGCAAGAATTGATGGAGCTTCTAGAGCAAGAATATTCTGGAAGATAACAGTTCCTTTACTTTCACCAATGATTGCGTATATTACAATAACTTCTTTTATTGGAGCATTCAAAGCATATGAATCTGTAATTGCTGTTTTTGGAAGAGGTTCATATATTTTTGGTCCAGCAGGAGATACCAATATGTGGATAACCGTAGTTGGTTATGTTTATAAATTATTGCCAAGTTTAATGACACCAGGCAATCTATCAAAAGCTTCCGCAGGATCAGTAATATTACTATTAATTATTTTAGCCTTTACAGCTATCCAACTTTATGTAAGTAAAAAAAGGGTACATTATTAAGGAGGGGTAATTATGGAAAAAGAAATGTATTTTGCCAATGAAAAAGCTCTTCGTTCATATAAAAGGAAAAGATTTTTAAGTCAGTTTCTTTTGTATTCCTTTTTAGTATTAGTAGCCGTATTTATATTGATACCATTTTATTGGATGTTAGTTACATCATTAAAAACAACTGCAGAAGCAGATTTGTTGAAACCAACATTATTTCCAAAATATATTGCTTGGGAAAACTATGTTTATGTTTTTAGTCAAGTTTCCTTGTTTGGTAAGTATTTTCTAAATACATTGTTTGTTTCTGTATGTACAACTACTTTAGTTGTAATAACTACTATAGGTGCTGCATTTGCTTTTTCAAGATTAAATTTTAAAGGAAGAGACGCTTTATTTGCTGTACTTTTGGTTACAATGATGATACCAGGAGAAATGATGATAATAACAAATTACATGACAATATCGGTTTTGGGATGGATGGAGACATATAGGGCTCTTATTTTCCCATTTAGTGTCAGTGTATTCTATATATTCTTTTTAAGACAATCATTTAAACAAATTCCTAATGAGTTATATTTAGCAGCTAAAGTTGATGGTGTTGGGGATTTTAAATACCTATTTAAAGTAATGATTCCAATTGCTATTTCTTCAATAGTCACAATAATTATTTTAAGTCTAATGGGTGCTTGGAATGCTTATATTTGGCCACAACTTGTTGCCAATGCGGGTCCTCATAGAATGATTGCTAATGGTCTTATGACAGTTTTCACAGATGATTTTAGAACTCAGCAGAATATGCAACTTGCCGCATCAACTATTGTTACCACACCACTTATTGTTTTCTTTATAGCATTTAGAAAATACATAATGAGAGGTGTATCAAGAAGCGGTATAAAAGGTTAGGTATACTCATCACTTGTGCGTGATGTTTATATAAATTATTAAGAAAAGGGGAAGATGAAATGAAAAAAACATTATCTACATTAGTACTTGTTTCCGTATTATCTGCCGCTACACTTGTTGGTTGTGGTGGTAATAGCGGAGATGACTACAACTTGCCAGAAGTTAACATTGTTTCTTTAGATACTCTAAAAGCAACAACAACAACAATTAAATTCTGGCATCCATTTGGTTCAAGCACAGAAGCTGCTCTTCAAAATGTTGTTGCTGATTTCGAAACGGCATATCCTTATATTGATGTTGAATTAGAAACAAAAGGTGGATATGACAATTTGAAACAAGCTGTGACTTTGGAAATTCCTACAGGGAACACTCCAAATGTTGTTCTAGGCTATCCTGATCATTTTGCAGAATACTTAGCAGGTGAAGTTTTAGTACCACTAAATGATTTTATTGATGCAAAAGACTCAGAAATTGGCTTAGATGATTTCGACGATATTTACGCCAACTATATGGTTGAGAACCAACAATTCTACGAAGGGTATACATTTGGTTTACCATTCAACAAATCGACAGAAGTTTTGACTTATAATAAGACATTCTTTGATGCACATAACTTAAAAGTTCCTGAAACATGGGCAGAATACCGTTCAGTATCTGAACAAATTCTTACTATTGTTGAAGGCGTTTTAGATAGTGCAACAAAAATTGATGCTGCATCAGGATTAGATTTTAGTGGTGTAACTCTTGATACTTTCTATCCAGCATCATACGATTCTGCAGCAAATATGTTTATCACAATTACTCGTCAATGGGGTGGAGAATACACTTCAGTTGGTGAAACATTTGAAAATGGTAAAATATTATTTGAAAATGACAAGACAAAAGAAGCTGTTCAATTCTTCAAAGATATGTATGAAGATCACCTATTTGCTACTCCAGCAACATGGGAGCAAGATTATGCATCAAACGTATTTGTTGTTTTAGGAACAATGATGAGCGTTGGATCATCAGCAGGTGTTACATACAATGTTCCAAGTGGAGACTTGTTTGAAGTTGGAGTTGCAAAAATCCCTTATTATACAGCAGATAAAGCATCTGTTATTCAACAAGGAACAAATATTGCAATGTTAGCAAACGGCACAGATAATCAAAAACTAGCTTCTTGGTTATTAATTAAATATTTGACAAGTACAGAAGGAAATACTCAATTTGCTATTGATTCTGGTTATTTACCAGTTAGAAAATCAGGTACAGAATCTTCTGCTTACCAAGCATTAATGGATTCAACAGGAATCACAAATGCTTCAGACTTAGTAAAAATTGCTTCTAAGAAAGTTGCTCCATCATATTTTGAAGGCAGTGTAAAGTTTACTGCATTTACTGATTCTGCATTTATCGGTTCAAGTGATGTAAGAACAGTAGTTGGTAATATTATCCCTGCAGTTACAGAGGGTGAAAAAACCGTTGATCAAGCAATTGCTGAAGCTGTAGCACAATTACCAAACTATAAATAAGTAAAGACGGATTATTAAAATGAAAGTGTTTTATCGAAATATACTAATATTAATAATAGTTTTACTAATTTCTTCTTGTGGAGGGACAAGTTCTTCTTCAAGTTCAAATAGTAATTCTAGTAGTTCTCACAAACAAACATATTTGAATACTAATCAAACAGATTCACTAGACTTAGATACAGATTTTTCAAACAAAAATTTTATATATGAGGGAATAGGAGAAGTTAGATTAAGCTCTTGCATCGATGGAGATACAGCTGGATTTTATGTTGGTAATGATAACATAAGAGTTAGATTTCTTGGAATTGATACTCCAGAATCCACTGGGAAAATAGACCCATGGGGAAAACCAGCCAGTAATTTTACATGTAATAAGTTAACAAGTGCTTCAAGTATTGTCCTTGAAAGTGAAATTGATATTTTTGGAAAATTTGATAGTTCAGGAGGCCGATATCTTTCTTGGGTATGGTATAAAAATGATTCTTCAGATAAGTATAGATTACTTAATTTAGAATTACTTGAAGAAGCATACACAAAAAACAATCTATTCACTGCTAGTAAATATTTATCATATTTTAGAGCAGCTGAAGAGAATGCTAGATATTCTTATAGAAGGGTATATGGTGAAAATGATCCAGATTATGATTATTCTGGTGAAGCAAAAGAGATAAGTATTTATGAATTAGTAAATAATTTCTCTTATTATGGTTCTGTTGCTGGTTCTGATTCTAGTGGTTATAGATTACGATTAGAAGTAATGGTAGTTAGATTGATTGGTGATTCTTTATTTGTAAGAGATGTTTATCCTTCTTTAAATGAAGAAACAGGAGAATATGAATATGGCGGTATATATGCATATGCTGGATATTCTAGTGGACTTGCTTCAAGTGTTAAACCAGGATATATTATTAAATTTTATTGTAGGGCAACAACATTTAATGGTTCCATTCAATTATCAGATTTAAAAACATCACAAATAGGTAAAGAAAAATTAGAAATAATATCAAAAGATAATACTTTTGAGCCAGAGATTATAGACTCTAATACAGAGTTAGAAAAATATTTTGGTAAACTTGTTCAATCTAATATAGAAATTACAAACATCGGTGAAAAAGACGACAATGGTAATTATACTATTTATGGGAAAATAGTGGGAACTAGTAAAACACTGAATATTAGAGTTAATTCGGAGGTTAATCCTAAATATCAAAGCGACTATTTCATAATTGGTGAAAAATATATAGTCACTGGTGGATTAGTCAAGTATTATGATGAATATCAGATACTTTTAGGAAATAACGATGGGTTAGAATATAAAGATGCACAAAAAATTGAATAAAAGGAGTGAAATAATAAATGAAGTTTATTAAAAAAGTCTCATTCATGGTTATGTCAACAGCTTTATTGTCAACTGTTATGGTTGGTTGTGGAAGTAAAGTTGATGTTGATCAAGAATTAGTAGATTCTGCAGCCGGTGCTATTGTTATTAGTGGCTATACACAAGTATCTAGCAATTTAACGGCTCCTAGATATGTTACAAAAGATGGCGAGAAACTAGAAATTAACTGGACAGAAAATAGTGACAGTGTTGAGATATTAGACTTTGATGAAAATACAAAGAAAATAGTCTTTACACGTCCAGGTGTTGGAGCAGAAGCAGTTGCTTATTCTCTTACAGGTACAGTAGAACTTAATGGCAAGACAGCTTCTAAAGAAATTAGTGGTTATATTATGCCTTATGCTACAGAAATAATTGCTTATCCAACAATTCAAAAAATGTTTGATGATGTTGCAGCTTCTACATTAGCACTAGGTGATGAAATATCTTTTATTGGTGTAGTAAATAATGTTATTTCTGGCAGTTATTGGATTACTGATGGAACCAATAATATGTTAGTTTACAAATCACCTGATATCGATAAGATTCAACTTGGAGATAAGATTCAAGTATCAGGCGCATTAGCTACTTATAAAACAACATATCAATTCCCAAATAAAGCAACAGTTGATATTTTACAACGCAATGTTGCCTTTGAAAACAAGGTTACAAAAATATCTTCAGAAGACTTAGTTGCTTTAGATGGTAATATTGATCCAACAATTCAAGGTAAAGTGTATAATGTAGATTTAATTATTGATGCAGGAGATTATGTCAA
>JBAXYK010000040.1:0-6047 GCA_041670825.1 Bacilli bacterium
ATCCCGAGATAATGAAAAGATGGATTATTGATAGATTTTTTAAATCATCATATAATTCTCTAGATTCGCTTATATCTCCAAAAACAATCATTTTTATGAATTTCTTTGTTTCTTCATTATGACTTGAAAGAATTTTATTAATAATCTTTTCTCTATCTATAAAATTGTATTTATTTCTCAAAAATACATAAGAATTCACACTAATAATCTGAAAAATATTCTTATCATTCATGTATTTTTTGAAATCATTTACAAGTGGAAGATTATCCCCTTCAATTTCTTCAATACTTCCTTCAACATAAAAATTATCTCCTTGATTATAGTCTTTAAAATCATAAGTAAGCAAACTATACTTATTAAACCTGACAATTTGATAATTATCATGTTTTTCAACAATTTTTATGTATCCATTATAATTAGCAAAATCGTATTTTTCTTTATCCTTCATCATTAAGAAACCCAGAAAAAACAAAAAAACAATTATCAATAATTGTTTTTTATCATATTTCAACATTACTAATATTACTAAAAGAGTAAAGGCAATTATAAATAAGATATTAGATTTTGATAAAAGCCCACATATATAGGCTAAAAGATACAAGAAAAGATAAATTGAAATCATAGTTTAATATAATCTTTTAAAGCATTAAATGTAGCAATACCAATTCCATCAACTTTCATTATATCTTCAAGTTTTTGAAAATCTCCATTAGAATTTCTGAAATTAATTATTTTCTGTGCTGTGGCAATACCAATTTTAGGTAATTCATCAAGTTCACTTGATACGCCTTTATTAATTGATACTTTTTTTATGCTGTTCTCACTTAAAAATGGAATATATATTGATGCTTCACTACCACTTATTAAATAATTGATATTATAGCATTCTGAATCAGCATCAGCATTAACGCCACCCGCTTTATCTAATAATTCTTCAAGATATGAATTTATTTTTACATTGTACTTGCCAGGATTTTTGACAGAACCAGTTACTTCAATTTGAACTGTTAAATCACTTGATGAAGAACTACTAGATTTACTTGAATAAATTACACTACTACTGCTTGAAAGACTTGCTAAATCACTAATCCTAATAACATCTAATTTACTCATTCCAAACAAGTACATTATTGTTAATAAAACTACTGCTAAAATTATTTTCAACAATATCACCTCTTGTTTTCTTCATTGATGATATTGCTTATATTTCCTATTAAAAAACCACCAAAGTGGTTAATTAATTTTTAATATTACTACTTCATAAGGATCTTTAACTCTTACTGTAACTTTATCTCCCTTTACATGATTCATTAATGCTTGTGATAAAGGAGCTTCATTAGATACTTTACCTTGTAATGGATCGGCTTCAACAGATCCGACAATTGTGTATGTGTATTCTGTATCATCAGATTTATCCAAAATTGTAATTGTAGATCCTAATCTAACAATTTTCTTTTTACTATCATTTTGATTATCAATTAGCTCAGCATTTGCAATCATATTTTCAATTTCTCTAATACGACTTTCAACCTGAGCTTGTCTATTTCTCGCGGCATCATAATCTGCATTCTCAGATAGGTCACCTTGAGCTCTTGCATCGCGTAATTCTTCAATTACTTCCGCTCTTTGTACTTCTTTTAAATTTTTCAATTCTTGATTTAATTTATCAAGACCTTCTTTAGTAATTAATACTTTTTCTAATTCCATTTGCTTTCACCTCAAATTTTCTTTAAATTATAACATATTACCCAATCATTATACTAGATATCTTCGAAGAAATAATATCTATTACAATTGGATTATGTCCACCTTCTGGAATAATAATATCAGCATATCTTTTGGAAGGTTCTACAAATTGCATATGCATAGGTCTTACCGTTTCCAAATATTGCTTAATAACAGAATCAACAGTTCTGCCTCTTTCATTTATATCTCTTTTTAATCTTCTGATAAAACGAATATCATCTGCTGTGTCAACAAAAATCTTTATATCACATAAATCTCTAATACATTGTTCAGAGAGAGTTAAAATACCTTCTAAAATGATTACATTAACGGGATTAACAATTTCAATATCTTCACTCCTATTGTGAATTGTGAAATCATAAATTGGCTTTCTAATTGATTTGCCAGATTTTAAATCTAAAAGATGTTGTCTCAATAAATCAAAATCTATTGAATCTGGATGATCAAAATTGATTTTTGATCTTTCCTCATATGTTTTCCCATCTATTTTTTTGTAATAATCATCTAGTCGTATCATTGCAATTGAACCTAAATCCTTGTTCTTTGCGAACAATCTTTGAGCTGCAGAAGTTTTTCCACTAGCACTTCCTCCAGCTATTCCAATAATCATTGTTGACATTTTTAATCACCCACTATTGTTCTTCTATTTTTTCGCTATCATCATTTTCTTCATCAGTAGAATTTTCTTCCATAAATGTTCCTATTACTTCTTCAACCATATCCCACTCTTCATCATCTTCTATTGGATACAAATGACCTTCATCATCATAAATTGAAGCATATAGATTTTCTTGTTTATCATTGGGATTAAAATAAATCACATATTTCTTTTTTCTAGCATCATCATCAAAAGTAAATAATATCTCCATTTCAATTTCATTGCCCTTTTCATCTATAACTACTAATTTGTTATCTTCCATCTATTTAAATTCCTCCTTTTTTCTGATCAAGAAATGTTTGCAATATAACAACTGCAGACATTTTATCAATTACATTTTTTCTTTTATTTCTTGATAAATCTGCTTCAAGCAAACTTCTTGTTGCTTGTTTTGTAGTCCAACGTTCATCTATAAGAAAAACTTCAGCATTAAACTTCTCTTCAAGCATTTTCTTAAAATTAATTGCTAATTCTGCCTTTTCGCCTAAATCACCATTCATATGCAAAGGTAATCCTAAAACCACTTTACTACATGAGTATGTCTTTAACATATCTCCAACCTTATTTAGCGCAACAGCATAATCGCCATCTTTAAAACGAAAATTTTCTACTCCTTGAGCAATTATAGCAAGAGGGTCAGAAATTGCAATTCCCAAGGTTCTACTTCCTAAATCTAATCCTAAAATTCTCATAATTTCCCCTCTTTCAAAAGTATTATACATTATATCATTTTTAAAAACTATTTAAATAATTATTTAAATAAATTAACATTTCACTTATCTTGGAAGAGTCCTTTCCACCTGCTTGTGCCATATCTGGTTTTCCTCCGCCACCACCACCAATTATTTTAACAGTATCTTTAATAATCTGACCACTATTATAACCCTTTTCAATGGCTTTTTTGGAAGAACAAGCTATCAAAGAAACTTTATCATTTGTTTTATTGATTAAATAAATGAAATAATCATCAATTCTTGACTTAATTAGGTCAATAATCTTTGAAAGCATTTCTTTATCATAGTCTTCTAATTCTTCAATTATTATTTTTACTCCATCCTTATCCTTGGACCTAGAAATCATATCATCAATGCTAGTCAATGCTATTTTTGACTTTAATGTTTCTATTTGCGTTTTTAAATCATATATTTGTGCTATTTGTGCAGAGAATCTATCTAAAGCTTCATGATATGATAATGCTCCTAATTTATCAGTAATCTCACTCAATATCTGCTCTCGATTTTTCATTAAATGATAAGCATTGATACCAGTAGTAGCTTGTATTCTTCTAACCCCTGAGGATATACTCTCCTCAAAATCTATTACAAATACACCTATATCGCTAGTATTACTTACGTGACATCCACCGCACAGTTCTATTGAATAATTACCAAAATTAACTACTCTAACAATATCTTCATATTTTTCACTAAATAAAGCCATAGCCCCTGTTTTTTTCGCATCGTCTAGTGACATATACTTAATATCAGCTATGTATGATTTATCAATTGATTTGTTTACTAATAATTCTACTTCTTTTAGTTGTTCTACTGACATTTTTTCAAAATGAGTGAAATCAAATCTTAATCTTTCATCATCAACATATGAGCCAGCTTGCTCTATATGCTTTCCTAAAACTGTTTGCAAAGCTTTCTGGAGTAAGTGAACAGCTGAGTGATTCCGAGTGATTCTAGCTCTTCTTTCAATATCAACGATTAATTCAAACTCATCTCCTACTTTTACATTTATTCCATTAGTATTAACATAGTGGAGTGTCTGTTTTCTAGGAGCTTTTTGAACATTATAAACATCAATATCTCCATATGAAGCTCTTAAAATACCAGTGTCATATATTTGACCACCTGACTCAGCATAAAATGTCGTCTTCTCAAAAACTAATACACCTTCTCCTTCAAGTTCTTCTATTTTAACACCATCCTTAAATATGGCGACTACTTTAGATAAAATAGGTGAAGGATTATAATCAAATGAAGTTTTTAAATCAAAATCTAGAAGATCTTTTGATTGACGATTCATTGACTGAGCAATGACTTGAGCACTTCTTGCTCGCTCTTTTTGCTTTTTCATTTCACTTTCAAAGCCTTGTTTATCAACTTTAAAACCTTTTTCTTCAGCTATTTCAACTGTAAGTTCATATGGAAAACCATAGGTATCATATAGTTTAAATGCAGTTTCTCCATCAACAACATTGTTTTCACTACTCTTTAAATAATCAACAAGAATTTGTTCGCCTGATACCAGTGTTTTTGCAAATTTTTCTTCTTCTATTCTAATTAATTTCTGTATATAATCTATTTTTTCATCTAAATACCCATAATAGTCTTCCATTATTTTAGCTACTACAGGAACTAGTTTGTACAAAAAAGCTCCTTCTATATCTAATTTTTTACCATATCTTACAGCTCTTCTTAAAACTCTTCTTAAAACATATCCCCTGCCTTCATTTGAAAACAAGGCACCATCAGCTAATGCAAAAGTGCAAGTTCTTATATGATCAGCAATTACTCTATAATATTTTTTGTTTTCAGAATAGTACTTTTTCTCAGTTAATTTTTCAGTTTCCTTAATTATTGGCATAAATAAATCTGTATCAAAATTAGTTTCAACTTCTTGCATAACACATGCTAATCTTTCAAGACCTGCACCTGTATCAATATTTTTTTGAGGAAGTTCTGGATATTCCTCTCTTTTTAATCCTTCTTTTGAATTATATTGTGAAAATACAATATTCCAAATTTCAATATATCTATCATTTTCTATATCATCAGAAAGAAGCTTTATACCTATTTTCTTTGGATCATATTCTATTCCTCTATCAAAGAATATCTCACTATTAGGGCCACATGGTCCTTCACCTATTTCCCAGAAATTCTGCTCACAGTTTACTAAATGATCTTCTGGCAAACCCATCATAACCCACAATTTCTTGGACTCATCATCACTAGGATGGACTGTTATATATAATCTTTCAACCGGAAAATCAAACCATTCTTTTGATGTTAATAATTCCCAAGCCCATGTTATTGCTTCTTTTCTAAAATAATCACCAATAGAAAAATTACCAAGCATTTCAAAAAATGTGTGATGTCTTGCTGTGTATCCAACATTCTCAATATCATTTGTTCTAATTGATTTTTGAGCATTAACAATTCTTGTTGATTTAGGTTTCTCAGTACCATCAAAATATTTTTTTAGCGCAGCAACCCCAGAGTTTATCCATAATAGAGTTGGATCATTGTGAGGCACTAATGATGCCCCTTTTTCAATCATATGTCCTTTGCTACTAAAAAAATCTAACCACATTCTTCTTATCTGTGCACCAGTTAACTTTTTCATAATAATTTTCTCCTTAAAATAAAAAAACGTTCCATCTAGGAACGAATATATCGCGGTACCATCCTAGTTCATGAAAAATCATGCCCTTAATTGCGTTAACGCCGCTAACGATGTTTTTTCAACACTCTCCAAAATGGCCAATTACTCTTTATTGAATTTTTACACCAGCCAAATTCTCTCTAAATATAAATGAGTAATCTCTTTTTTTCAACGATTTCGCAATAATTATATCATAATAACTTTATTTTTCAAATATATATTAATTATTAAAGAATTAATTCTTTTATTC
>JBAXYK010000041.1:0-5980 GCA_041670825.1 Bacilli bacterium
ATCAAGAAGATCAAGGAATTAAAGATATAATAGTATATAAAACATTAGGAATAAAAAGATTTGATGTAGTTATTGCAGATTTAAATGATGAGCACATTATAAAAAGAGTAATAGGACTTCCTGGAGAGCATATCAACTACATTAACAATGTTTTGTATGTAAATGGTCAAAAGGTTGAAGAAGGCTTTATTACTAAAGAAAACAAGAATAATACATGTTACTCAAATTTTGATGTTTGTAGAGGTGGAATAACTCTACTAGAAGATGAGTACTTCTTGGTTGGAGATAATCGCTTGGAATCATTTGATTCTAGGATGTTTGTTAATCAAGTACATGTTAGTAAAGAAGATATTATTGGTAAGGCAATTGTAGCCTTTCGTAAGCAAGATTCCTTTTGGAAAAAAATTATTTGGTTATAAAGGAGAAATCTATGAAACAGTTTCAATGGTTTCCAGGGCACATGACAAAGGCTCTAAAGGAAATTCAAGATAAGATTAAGGTAATAGATGTTGTTCTAGAGTTAGTAGATTCTAGAGCTCCTTTGGCTAGCGAAAATCCAGAATTACAGAAAATAATTGCTAATAAACCAAGAATTCGTATTTTGACAAAAAAAGATCTTGCAAACTCAAAGATTACTGATGAGTGGAAAAGTTATTTTGAAAGTAAAGGAATACCCACATTGTGTCTTGATTTAAATAGTAGCAATTTAAATATTATTAATGATTTAGCAAAGCAATTGCTCCAAGATAAATTTATAAATGAGCAAAAAAAAGGATTAAAACCTAGAGCCATTAGATATTTGATTGCAGGAATACCAAATGTTGGTAAATCAACATTAATTAATAGATTGTGCAAAAAGAAAGCAACAATCGCAGAAAATAGACCGGGAGTTACTAAGTCACAGCAATGGATAAAAATAAATAAGGAAATGGAGCTTCTAGACACACCAGGTGTTTTATGGCCAAATTTTGAAGATAAGAGAATAGGAGTAAAACTTGCTCTTATTGGAACAATAAAGAATACTATTCTTCCAACAGATATTTTATTTTCAGAATTAATAAAATTTTTGAGTGAGAATTTTCCAGGATTATTATCAAGGCACTATGAAATAGAAGAAATAAGTGTTATTGATGAACAATCAATTCAAAAAATTATTAATTCTATAGGGATTAAAAGAGGATATCTATTAGGAGAAGGAAAAGTTGATGAAAATAGAGTAATGAGTACAGTCATTAAGGATTTTCAGAATGGTAATCTAGGTAAAATATCTCTAGAAAGAGTGGATAAATAAGAATGGCAAACCGTGAATATGAGGATCAATTGTTTGATTTAGGATGTAAATCAATTGTTGGAACTGATGAAGCTGGCAGAGGTCCAATAGCTGGTCCACTTGTAGTTGCAGCAGTTATTCTTCCTAATGATTACACTAATCCTTTAATTAATGATTCCAAGCAATTAACAGATAAAAAAAGGAGAGAACTATATTTAGAAATAGTAAAAGTTGCTCTAGATTATAATATAGTAATCATTTCTTTAGAAGATATTGATAGATTAAATATATATAGTGCATCAAAAGAAGGAATGATAAGAGCAATAAACAATCTAAAGACTCCATATGATGGTATTCTTACTGATGCTATGCCAATAAAAGGTTATAGTTGCCCAATTTTGCCAATAATAAAAGGTGATGAAAAATCTATAACAATTGCTGCGGCATCAATATTGGCAAAGGTTACAAGAGATAATATAATGCTAGAACTTGATAAGAAATATCCAGTATATGATTTTAAAAATAATAAAGGATATGCTACTAAAAAACATTTGCAAGCACTAGAAAAGTATGGGATTTGTGAAGAGCATCGCAAGACATTTGAACCAATTTTCTCTATGCTCAAACCAAAACTTGATTTGACTTAATTGATACTATCATGAAACCATTAATTTAGTAACAGACTATATAATAAAGCAAAAAGGAGAATAAATATGGATGATATTTTGCTTTATTTTTCATATATTTTTAATGGTGATTGGTTGAAAATATATGATAGCATTAAGAATAAAATTCCTGTCGATTATGAAAAACTTGAAGTAATAAAAGGAAGTATTAAATCAAAATATGTCACGATTTTATCCAGCGATTATCCAGAAGAATTAAAACTGATAGATTGTCCACCTTATGTTTTATACTATAGGGGCAATTATGATTTATTAAAAAATAAGAATAAGATTTCTGTGATAGGGTCTAGGAATAGTACACCATATGGCGAAAGTATGACAAAATCACTTGTAAGTGATTTGGTTGCTAAAGAGTTTGTTATTGTAAGTGGAAGTGCTAGAGGAATTGATAGTATTGCTCATCAAGCGGCATTAGATTTAGGTGGAGGAACAATTGCAATTGTAGCTCAAGGTATTGATATAGTTTATCCCAAAGAGAATAGAAATTTATATGAGAGTATAGAATTGAAAGGGCTGATAATTAGTGAGTATCCCGATGGGTCACAACCAGTTAAAAGCAACTTCCCATATAGAAATAGATTGATTGCTGCACTTTGCAAAGGAATATTAGTGGTTGAAGCAAAAGTAAGAAGTGGGACAATGATAACAGTTAGATATGGATTAAGTTATAACAAAGAAGTTTTTTGTGTTCCAAATGTAGCTAATATTGACTCTGGGTGCAATCTCTTAATTAAACAAGGTGCAAAATTAACAGAGAGAATTGATGATATCCTTGAGGAGTTTTTATAAAAAGATATATTATATGAATAATATATAATAAGAAAATCAAAAAAAGTATTTGACAAACTCTTAATAATATATAATATTTAGATTTTGTAAGGGGGAATTATATTGAAATTAGTTATTGTTGAATCTCCAACTAAAGTAAAAACAATATCAAAATATCTTGGCAAAGATTATAAAGTTATGGCTTCCTATGGTCATATTCGTGATTTAGCAATCTCTGGTAAGGATAATTTAGGTGTTGATATAGAGAACAACTATACTCCTGTATATGAGGTTTATCCTAGAAGCAAGTCTACTATCACAAAGTTGAAAAATGCTTTTGAAAAAAGTGATGGAGTACTTCTTGCGACAGACCCTGATAGAGAAGGAGAAGCAATATCATGGCATTTAGCTATGACACTAGATCTTGATATCAATACAACACCTAGGTTAGATTTTAATGAAATTACTCCTTTTGGTATTAAAAACGCTCTTGAAAATCAAAGAACAATTGATATGGATTTAGTTCATTCTCAAGAGACAAGAAGAATAATTGATAGAATATTGGGTTTTAAGTTATCATCATTGCTTCAAAGTAAGATTAAATCTAAATCTGCGGGTAGAGTACAATCTGCAGTTTTAAAATTGATATGCGATAAAGAAAAAGAAATAGGTGAGTTTGTACCTACTGAGTATTGGAATATCTATGCAGTTTTAAATGATGAAAAAGTAAAAGCAAAGCTTATAAAAGTAAATGATGAATCACCAAAGATAAATACTGAGCAAGAAGCACTAAATATAATTAGTAAAATTGGTGATAGTCTTGTAGTTGCTGAAAAAAAATCAGAAGAAAAAGAATATTATGCAAGGCCACCATTTACAACATCTTCTTTACAACAAGAAGCATTTAATCATTTAGGTTTTTCTGCGAAAAAAACCATGAAAATAGCTCAAGAATTGTATGAAGGTGTTGAAACAGACAAGGGATATCAAGGAATAATAACTTATATGAGAACAGATTCTTATAGGTTATCTCCTATCTTTATTAATGCAGCAAAAAAACAAATTGAGGAACTATATGGAGCTAATTATGTTGGTAAAGCATACTCACATAAGAGCGACGAAAAAATTCAAGATGCTCATGAAGGTATTAGACCAACTGATGCATCCATTACTCCTAAATCCATTAAAGATAAATTAAGTAAGGATCAATATAAATTATATAGTCTTATTTATGCAAGAGCACTAGCATCAATGATGAAGCCAAGAGTTCAAGAAAATACAACTTTTATGCTAGAAAGCAACAATATGATTTTTGAGTTAAATGGCGTAAAAATTAAGTTTAATGGATATTCAAAGCTATATGGTCCTTTTGAAAGAAGCATTGATGAAAAGTCATATCCATATAACGAAAAGGATACCATAAAAATTGTTGAGGTTGAAAAAGAGCAGAAATTTACTCTACCTCCTAGCAGATTTAGTGAAGCAAAACTTGTAAAAACTATGGAAGAGTTAGGCATTGGTAGACCAAGTACATATGCTTCAACAATTGATATATTACTTGATAGAGGATATATTTCGGAGAAGAAGGGTTATATTACTCCTACTAAGCAAGGGATGTTAACTAGTGAGAAGTTAAGTGAGTTTTTCATAAAAATTGTTGATGCTAAATATACTGCAGAACTTGAAAAACAATTAGATGAAGTTGCTATTGGAAAAATAAAAGAGCTTGATGTTTTAAAAGATTTTGATGCTGAATTCCAAGACCAATTGGATTATGCAGTACTTAATATGCAAGAGGTTGAGGCGACAAAAACAGGCGAAAACTGTCCAGTATGTGGAAAACCATTAATTGAAAAAAGAGGAAAGTTTGGCGATTTTATCGGTTGCAGTGGCTATCCAGATTGCACATTCATAAAAAAGATTGAAAAAGAAATTCCGGAAAACGCGAAAGTTTGTCCAAAATGTGGTCAAGGTAAACTTGTTGTACGCAAAGGTAAATATGGGACTTTCTTAGCCTGCAATCGCTATCCAGATTGTGATTATAAAGAAAGTTTCAAGAAAAAGTCATTTTATAGTAAGAAAAAATAATGGTGTGAACCATTATTTTTTATAAAACATATATATTTATTTCTTTTTATTTCGTATAATATTAATAGATGATGGTGGTGGTAATTTATGAAAAGAGCACTTGTTTTTAGTGGCGGTGGAGCAAGAGGTGCTTATGAACTTGGCGTTTGGAAAGCACTTAATGAATTGAATATTCCTTTTGACATTGTAACAGGAACTTCTGTTGGCGCACTAAATGGAGCTATGTTTGCTATTGGTAACTATGATTTAGCAGAGAAGTTGTGGCTAAATCTTGAACCAAGTCAAGTAGTGAAAACAGAAGAAAAAGACCCAAAAGTTGTTTATGCAAAGTTTTTGAAAGAGGCGGCCACTGGTGGGGCGAATACAGAACCACTTGAAGAACTACTAAAACTTGCTGTAGACGAAAAGAGTGTTAGAAAGTCAAAAATAAAATATGGATTAGCCACTTGTACATTTCCTATTTTGAAACCACAATTTTTAACAATAGATGATATACCAGAAGGGCAATTAATTGATTATCTTGTTGCCTCAGCTACAGCCTATCCAACATTTAGACCTAAAACAATAGGTGATAGTAAGTTTATTGATGGAGGATTTTATGACAATTTGCCAATAAATATGGCGATAGACATGGGAGCAGATGAGATTATTGCTGTTAATCTTCAAGCAATAGGCATATATAGAAAAGTAAAAACTTCAAATATAGATATTGAAATAATAATGCCAAGTAGAGAACTTGGAAGTTTCTTGATGTTTGATAAAAATCTTGTTAAGGTCAATAGCCAAATTGGTTATCAAGATACAATGAAATTTTTTGAACAAATGGATGGCGAATATTTTAGTTTTCACAAAGATGAAATAGTTAATAATGGTAAAGAATTTGCTATAAATTTTAGAAAGTTAATTGCAAAAATTTTTGATACTAAAGCAAGTTGGCTTGTTATTGATTTTGCAAAAATGTTCTCATCAAAAAGAGTACTTAAAAAGTTTAAGAGTCTGCATCAAAGAGAATATTCAAATTCAATGAGTAAATTAATTCAAGGAATTGATGCCTGTGGTAAGGTGTTTGAGATGGATGACTTGAAAATATATAACTTGCAAGAATTTAATAATGAAATTCTCGAAAAAGTTGATGAAATAAAAAAGAATAACAATGATTTTTTGAAAC
>JBAXYK010000042.1:0-5925 GCA_041670825.1 Bacilli bacterium
GCCATTAATATATGTAGCAAAATAACCAACCATTATTGAAAATCCATAGCCCATAGGATTAAAAGTCCCACTCTCGCTCGAACTATTAAAAACTTTTGGTATGACTGATAAAGTTATAAATAACATAACAAAACCAGCCTGCACTCCACTACCAACTGATAAAAGTATCTGAGCAAGAATATCTGTAGAAACTATGAAATAGTATGAACCTGCAGATAAAAGCCCTCCCATTACCATTAAAAACCATCTATTTTTCTTAATAATGGCAATATTATCTTTAAATTGCATTATTTGTTCATTATTAAACTCTACTTTTTTCTTATTTTTGATAGAAAGAAGTAAATAGATTAATGTCCCAACAAAAAATGCAGTTCCAACAGCAAGATTTGGTAAAAATCTTAATGTTAATATGTATATTAGCAATGTTATGAAACATGCTGATAAGGATTTTTTAGGACCATGTTCAATACCTATAGCAACAGCAGGTATTAATGCAAAGCACATTAATATTGGGCCAAAAATGCCCCCCAATTGACTCATGAAATCAATTGCAAATATTGTTGGGAAATATTGCATAAATAAATCAAATGCAATACTTAGTACTCCAGCAGCAATAGCTCCAACTAAACTACTTAAAACTGCACCTTTAACATTTCTTTCAAAATATAAACCTATAATATCACTGATAACAAAAATTATATAAAAAGAAAGTAAGTTAGTAGCAATAGAAATTGGTAACATGGCTCCCAAAATAAAAGGAACTCCTAATTTTATTGCTTGATGATATAATTCTTTTCTATTTATATCATTATAGCGATATTCACCATATAAAGAGCGTAATTGGTGATTAAAAATGGCAATCCCTCTGTTGGATAGAAAAGAAGAATAACCACCTATAACAATAAAGAAGAAAAGTTTCAGTAAATTAATCACTATTTAATCATCCTTTTTAATATATTATTTTATCATATTACATGATAATAAACTATATTAATTACGTTTATCTATCATATTCATCAATTAAATTCATGTCATCAATTCCAATATCGGAACTAATATCATCTACTTTGTCATCTAGCTTTTTTATAGTATCATACAAAATAACTGTCCCCCATGAATCTATCTTACAATATGCTAATAGGGCATTAATGAATTCATCATGCTCCTCTTTATCTAATTTTTTAAGAGCATTTTTTCTTAATAATGTTTGATAAACATCTAGAGCTACACCACCATTATGAACTTTCCCTTGCTTATAATCCAAGGTTGATTTCAAGTCGTAACTTAAATCTTTATACCATGAGTATATTTTTTCATCTTTTATAATGTTAGGCTGGGTTACTTTTAAAGAATTCCTACCATTGAAATCCTTTCTGTACCACCATCCATATTGAAAGAAATCTAACAAATCTACTATTCTTTCAGCACTAATATTACATAATTCACTAAATTGCGGATACTTTTCGCCCATTCTTTTAAATTGGGTAGTTTCAAAACTTTTATTATAAACAATTAATGTGAATTTACCATTTTTATAATCAACATTTTCTTGCTCTAATTGATTTTTAAAAGTTAGTAATAAATCTTGTTCTGGATTTTTATATCCATCAAGAAATGGGTGACCAATAAACTCATAATGAGATATACCTCCACCTTTCCCAGAAGCAAAATCGTGCTTATCTAGATCATAGTCTTTTTCGACAACATGCATAGAATATTGACAACATATTTGTTCCCATGGTCTTTGATTACCAACTAAAGGTATTGGATAAGAAAAAGTTTCAAAATCAAAAAATATTAGTGGATAAATTGCATAATCTTTTCCTAGTAATTCTCTTAGGTATTTCTTCTCAATAAAATTTATCCCACTGTAGTGATTCTTTGCGCATTCTATTTGCATTCTTGCTATAGATTTGTAGTTTAGCCCATCAGAATTCCTTTTTTTAATTAATGGGTATTTTTCTTGAACAATTTCATGAGGTATTTCGTTTATTTTATATACCCCACTTTCAATTAGACTTTGAGTTGTAACATAATTACCACCATTTTTCATATTATTAGTTAAGGTAAATATATGATTGTCATCTATTTGAGGATGACATATATTTTTCATTATGCAACCTTGACTTTTGCGACATTCATACATCAAATATGTAGGTGGCTCTTTTTTGCTATATGCTGCCTCTTCAACTTTTATCTTTAGTTCTTCTAAATCAGGATAATCTCTATTGCCTTTTTGATTAATGTACATTTTATTCTCAAAATAATCTAAGAAAGAGAACTCCTCTTTTTCTGCTGAAATATAAACATTATTATAAATAACAAATAAATCTTTTAGATATTCTTTATCAATTGGGTATGACATTTCTTCTTTCTTGAGCTTAAAGTTTGGATTTAAGCAAATAAAACTAAGTCCTTCAATTTTAAGACCGCAGTTTTTATACACATCATATTGAAAAGCTAAATCATACAAGTACTGTTTCTTTGGTTCTCCAATTACAACAATGACTTGATCATTACTTTTTTTAGTTTTTGGTCTATATATTTTATTTGTTCCTTTTACCTCATATATTTGAAGCCCACTAGGAGTTTTTACTGCTATATCCCATCTTGCCAAGTATTTATCATTGCTAACTTGCCCTTCTAAAATAACTTTCACTTTTGGGTTTTTTAATAGTTTTTGAGTGTTTTCTTCAATTTTCTTAGAAACAGTTTCTTCAATTCCATCAACACTTCCATCAACCGTATCTGCTCTATAGACATTGCTTCCAAACATTTCAATAGCATATAGTCTAGATAAATTGGAAACTTCTTGATAATTTTTCATCTCATTAATAAAGTTTGTAACATAATCGTCGTTATAACTATTACTAATTTCTTTTTTAATTTCATTATATAAATTAGGAAAACTTCTTATTAACTCATATATTGTGTCAATATTTTCCTCTTTAATGCTTTCATCATCTGCCTCTATTTTTTCTAATATATCTTCATCATCTATATTTCCTTCAATCATTGACTTAATAATTTTCAAAACACCAGATTCATTACACATTAGATAGGCGAGTTTTGGACATTTTCTTATTGAGTACATTTTTATTGCTTCCTTATTTATCATAACTTTCGCCTCCTAACAATATTTTAGTTTTTTAAGCGCTTTTATTCAAGTCAATAAAAAAGAAGGTTTGATAACCTTCTTTTAAATAATTATTTAACTATTTCTCCGTACACTGTTCCAGAAAATGCACCAGCATTTGCCTCATCAGTGTCAACATGCATTGCTAATGCATAACTTGGGCTAACTCTTACAACAACATCTCCTAAAATAAGACTTCTTTCTGGAGAATCAACTTTTACTTTTACTATATCTTTATCCTTTACTCCAAGGTCTTCAGCATCTTTTGGAGTTGCATGAATATGACGTTTTGCAACAATTACACCTTGTTGTAACTTTACTTCCCCTTTTGGACCTTTTACTAAGCAAGGAGCAGACCCTACTAAATCTCCTGATTCTCTAATTGGAGCAACGATACCTATTGCTCTAGCATCTGTAAGTGATAACTCAACTTGAGTTTCTTTTCTTACTGGACCCAAAACAGAAATTCTTTCAATTTGCCCTTTTGGACCAACGACAGTTACTCTTTCTTCACAAGCAAATTGATGTGGTTGTGATAAATCTTTTTTGCTTGTTAATTTTGCACCTTTTCCAAACAAAACTTCTAGATCTTTTTCACTTAAATGAACGTGACGAGCAGAAGTTTCAACGATAAATTTTTTTGACATAAATATCTCCCTCCTATTTATAGCACTTATATTCTACATCAAACAATGCTCAATTTAAAGTCCCATTATAAGTCCAGCAATAATTACCACTAAGAAGAAAATAACAAAGAAGAAAAATCCAAAAAACTTTATTTTAAAATATAAATTTTTCTTTTTTAATAATTCCTCATAGGTTGATAAAAATTTATATCCATTAGCTACATACACTTTTTCTAGCATATACTGAGCCATTATGTCTGTTGCGGCTTTTGTTGCATCAAAAGAATCTATATTATATTTCTTAATTAATAAATCTCTAATTAAAAGTATATTATTAAAAACATAATTTTCTCCATCTTGTGTTAACCTTACTCCATATCTAGGTAAGTTTTTGTTTTGTTTTTGAATTACTGCTACATTTTCTTGAATTTTGGGTTTTGGTGGAAGAAAAGAATTTTCATTATTTTTAAAACCTTCAACCATACTTTCAATTATACCATCAATAAATTCCTTGTTTTCGTTAAGATATGTCTGATTCATTAGCATCAACTCCTATTTTCTTAATATATTTTAACATATTAAAATCTTATAATAAAGATTTTTACTTGCTTATTAAATGTCTTAATGATTATAATTACCTTGAGGTGATATAGTGAAAAAGTACATTCCTTTAGTAATAATAGTAATTGCTAGTTTTATTTTACTTTTTTGGGGTCAAATTTTTGGCTAATAAAACTTTTTTGCTATAAAAGTTTAAATATATTTAATAACTCTTGAATGGAATCAATGAAAAAATTGGCTCCATTTTCTTTTAATTCTTCATGTCCTCTAAAACCATAATTACATCCTATCATCCTTATATTAAGGTTTTTTGCTGTTTGACAGTCAATTTTTGTGTCACCTACAAATATGCTATCAGTAATACTTAATCCCCTAATTTCAAATGAGTGAATAATGGCATCAGCACATGGCTTCTTACCATATTGAAGAGTTAGTCCTACAACATCAGCAAATTTTACATCTGGAAAATAATGCTTAACTATCTTTTTTGTTAATACTTCATCTTTATTTGAAAATACGAATAAATTATATGTATTATCTATTTTTAAAAGTGTATCATTCACGCCATCATATGGTATAGAAAAATCCAAAAAGTGAGAATTATAATATTCTAATAGATCACTTTTTACCTTTTTAAAAACCATTTCATCATGTTTTTTAGCTTCTGGCAAAATTCTTGAGACCAAAACATCAAATCCAGAACCAACAAAATAGCGGTAACTTTTTACATCATGAATTGGCAATCCATTATTTTTAAGAGAAAAGTTCCCAGCATTAGCTAGATCTTCAAGAGTATTTACCAAAGTGCCATCTAAATCAAATATAATATTTTTAATCATTTTTCTTTATCTCCTTAAATTTAAAATAATCGATAAAAATCAAAATACACATAACTAAGAAAATTATTATCACACCAATAATTTGCGATACATTTAAGGTTTCATTCAAAATTATACTACCAGTTATTATTGTAACAACTGGAATGAAATTTATAAATATACTTGAAATAATTGTTCCAAGATTCTTTATTGAGTATACATATAAATAAAAGGCAATTCCAGAGCAAACAATTCCCAAATATGCAATATTCAACCAATATTCATAACTTAATGTCCCAATATTACTAATCTTTGAAATTGAAAAAGGGAAAAATAACAACAAAGCAATAATTGCCTGATATGTTATTATTTTTAAATTAGAATACTTCCTTCTAAGTTTTAATGTTGTAAGTGCATATACAATCCAAGTAATTATTGCTCCAAGCATAAAAGCATAACCTTTTATTCCACTAGAAAAAATCGCAGAAGAAAAATCAGTCTTTACAACTAAAAAAACTCCAACAATTGAAGCAATTATTGCAATTAATTTCACCTTTGATATTTTTTCTTTATTGATAAAAAAATTAGCAATTACCATAAAAACAGGTAGCATAGATAATATTATCGAAGATACTGATGCAGATAAATATTTGAGTGCTGAATTTTCTGCATAGAAATATAAAAAAACTCCAACAAAACTACTTATAAATAAAACAGGAAAATCTCTTTTATTTATAGTTTTATCTTTTTCAACAATTAAAAAAATTATCAATAAAAATAATAC
>JBAXYK010000043.1:0-5911 GCA_041670825.1 Bacilli bacterium
ATAAGTATATAAGTTAATTAATTTTTTCTAAAATGTGTTGATAAATTAATGATAATATTATATTATTATTACGCGTGTCCACGTAGCTCAGCTGGATAGAGCAACGGCCTTCTAAGCCGCAGGTCGAAGGTTCGAATCCTTTCGTGGACGCCATTTTTTTATCGTAAAGGAGGAATTACTTTTGATTGATGAATTAATAGAAAAAGGAGAATATGAAAAAGTTCTCGATTTATTAAAAAATGAAACATCAGAAATTGCTGGATTACAGAAAATTATTTGTTATTTTTCCTTGAAGAAACATCAAGAAGTAATTGAACTTGCAAAAATATTGCTCAAAAATGAAACTAGCAATTACTATTATGATATTTTATCTTTGTATATTGCAGCACTTGTGGAAATTGAAGAAGATGATACTGCAATTAAATTATTAGAAGAAGAACTTTCAATGCCTTATATTCCAGGAGAATTTGAAAATATATTTAATGATACATATAACAGACTAGTAAAAAAGCAAAAGCAAGCAAATAAGAATTATTCTCCATATGATCTTTATAATGATGATGAGATAAAGAATTTGCTTGAGAATAATGAAAAAGAAGAAATTCTTCTTTTATGCGTAAATCAATTACAAAAAAGAAATATTAGAAATTTCTTGCCTGAAATAAAGAAATTTCTTCAAAATAGCGCAAAGCCTAATTTCTTAAAAACAATAATTCTAGAGTCTTTAAATGAGCAAAACATTGATGATGAGATTAATATAATTAATAAAGATGGTATGGCAATAAGTGTTATTCCTACTGAACTTACTCCGCTTTTTGAACTTGAATCATTAAAAAAAGTTAATGATATAATTGAGCAGAAGGTTCAAAATGATATTTCTTTATTAGAGTATTGTTTCAATATATCTACAAGTTATTTTGCAAGTATATATCCACTAGATTTATCTAATGATGAATATGATTATGTTGCAGCAAGTGTTTACTATTATGCCTTAACACTTTCTAATGTCGAAAAGCCTATAGAAGAAGTAGCAAATTTATTTAATGTAAAAAAAGAGTTTTTAAGTGTTTACTATGATACAATATGTAATGTAAACGAATATTAGAATCACCATTATTATATTTGATAATAATGAGTTAATATGCTAAAATTACTATCGTTGATATATTAGGAGGAAAATCATGAAAATTAGTATTAATAAAGTTAGCGATGCAATCGTTGAAGCAAAAATTGAGTTTGACCCAAAAGAATGGGTAGCTGCCCAAGAAAAGGCCTATAAAAAACTTGCAGAAGAAATTGAAGTTAAAGGTTTTAGAAAGGGTGCTGCACCTTTAAATATTGCTAAGAAACATATTGAACCTGCTAAGGCAATGACTGAGGCTTTGGATATCATTATTCCAACAGGGTTTGAGGAAATTCAAAAGCAAAATAAGTTTGAAATATTGGTTAGACCAAATGTTAATGTTGATGAGGTTTCAGCAGAGAAATTAATTGTTACATATACACTTACATCAAGGCCAACTGTTAAATTAGGTGTTTATAAGGATATTGAAATTTCTAAGCACGAAGTTGTGGTTAGTGATGAAGATATTGATAGAGAACTTCATAATTTAGCTAAAAATCTTGCAGTTGTTGGTCCAAAAGATGGCGATGTTGTAGCTACAGGAGATATTGTTAATTTTGACTTTGAAGGTTACACAGATGGTGTGGCTTTTGAAGGTGGCAAAGCTGAAAAATACGAACTAGAAATAGGTTCCAATATGTTTGTTCCTGGATTTGAAGAACAACTAATTGGTAAGAAAGTTGGACAAAAATGTGAAATTGCTGTTAAATTCCCTGATAATTATGTTAAGGAATTAGCTGGTAAAAATGCAACATTTAAGATTTTGATTCATTCAATTAAATCAAAAACAATCCCAGCAATAGATGATGATTTAGCAAAAGATGCCCAAATGGAAGGTGTTGACAACTTAGAACAATTAAAAGCAAAAGTGAAAGCTGATTTGCTTGCTAGAAAGAGTATTGAGGCTGATAAGCTTGGTTTCAATTTATTGATTGAGCAAATTGTTTCTCGTAGTGAATTAACTATTCCTAACACTTTAATCGAAAATGATACACATGCTGGATTTGATAGATTTAAAAAAGATGTTGAAGCAAAAGGAATTCCATTTGACAAGTACTGCGAAGTTACTGGAATGACTGAAGAAAAAATTAAGGAAAATATAAAAACTGATGTTGAGAAAAATTTGCGAGCGGTTTTTGTTCTTTCGGAAATAGCAAAAGAGAACGAAATAAAAGTTCTAGATGCTGACATTGAAGAAGAAATCAAAAAAATTGCTGATCAATATAAAATGACAGCAGATGATGTTAAAAAAGCATTTGGCAATAGAATTAATGAAATTGCAAATCAAGTTTTCTCAAGAAAAGTAAATGATTATTTAAGATCAGTTAATAAATTATCTTAATTATATAAAATGAATGAAAAGACGCAGCGCGTCTTTTTTCTAACAAAAGGAGGATTAATATGAAGCAACCAGAAAATACGAGTTTGGCTCTTCCTGTGGTTTGTACTAGAGGGATAGTATTTTTCCCTCATATTGAAATGGCCTTAGAAGTTGGAAGAGATAAGAGTATGAATGCAATTTCATATTCTCAAGAGAAGTCTGATAGTTTTTTGATTATACTTTCACAGAAAGATTCTGAGGTTTTTGACCCAGTGCAAAGTGATTTGTACGATGTTGGAACATTAGTAAAGATTAAGAATATAAAAAGTAATTCTGATGGTTCCAAAAGAGTTCTATTTGAGGGCTTGTTGCGTCTAAAAATAACAAAGTTAATTATTTCTGAAGAATATTATTCAGCAAATTATGAAATAATTGATGATATTTATGGCGATAAAAATGAAGAAATAGCTCTCGTACGATCTTTAGCAAAAACCATAGAAGAACTTGCTAATACACCAAGTACACAATTCCCAGTTAATTTGATACAAGAAATGTCAAAAGGAATTTCAGCACATGAATTAGCTGATTCAATAGCACATTATTTACCAATTTCTTTAGAATCAAAGCAAAAAGTCCTTGAAACTAGAGAAGTTAACGAAAGATTGAAATTAATAATAGAAGCAATTTCTCAAGAAAAAGAAATCAATAAATTAGAAAGCGAAATCAATCAAAAAGTTCGCGATAGGATTGATGAAAATCAAAAAGAGTATGTCTTAAGAGAAAAACTTCGTGCCATCAAAGAAGAACTTGGTGATACTCCAAATAAAGATGATGATACTGACGAAATTAGAAAGCAAATTGAAGAGAATCCTTATCCAGATAACATTAAAAACAAGATTCTAGATGAGTTAAGAAGATATGATATGATGCCTCCTTCAAGTGCAGAATCTAGTGTTATACGAACTTATATTGATTGGGTATTGAAAACACCATGGTATCAAAGAAGTGATGACAATGATGATTTAAATAATGTTGAAAAAGTTTTAAATGATGATCATTATGGTCTTGAGAAAATAAAAGAAAGAATATTGGAATATTTGGCAGTTAAAAAACTAACTTCATCCTTGAAAGCTCCAATATTATGCTTTAGTGGCCCTCCAGGGACAGGCAAAACTTCTCTAGCAATTTCAATTGCAAAGGCACTTGGGAGGAAATTTGTTAAAGTTTCCTTGGGAGGAGTGCGTGATGAAGCAGAAATTAGAGGGCATCGTCGTACATACTTAGGATCAATGCCTGGTAGGATTATACAAGGTATGAAAAAAGCAGGTGTCATAAATCCAGTGTTTTTACTTGATGAAATTGACAAGGTGGGTGCTGATTATAAAGGAGATCCATCTAATGCTTTACTAGAGGTTTTAGATCCAGAGCAAAATATGGCATTCAGCGATAATTATCTTGAAGAACCATATGATTTATCAAATGTTTTGTTTATTGCTACTGCTAATTACCTAGAAAATATTCCATCACCTTTAAGGGATAGACTTGAAATTATTGAATTGTCTTCATACACTGAAGTTGAGAAATTGAATATTGCCCAGAATCATCTTGTGAAAAAACAAATTCTTGAAAATGGTCTTCAAGTCAATAAAATATCTTTCACAAATGATTCGATATTGCATATTATTCGTTTCTATACTAGAGAAGCTGGTGTAAGAAACTTAGAAAGAAATATAGGAGCCATTTGTCGAAAAATTGCTGTTAAAGTAGTAAAAAATGGTGTAAAAACCAAACAAATAGTTAATATTAAAAAAGTTAAGGAATATCTGGGAAAAGAAAAATTTGATTACACCAAAAAGGAAAAGAAAAATCAAATTGGAGTTACTACAGGTTTAGCCTATACACAATATGGTGGAGATATTTTGCCTGTTGAAGTAGTCGTTTTTGAAGGAAAAGGCAGAATAAATATTACTGGAAATTTAGGCGATGTAATGAAGGAATCAGCATCAATTGCATTGGGTTATGTTAAGTCTCAAGCAAAGAAATATAAAATTGATCCTGCCATTTTTGAAAAAATAGATATTCATATCCATTGTCCAGAAGGAGCTGTTCCAAAGGATGGTCCTAGTGCAGGGGTAACAATTGCTACTTCATTGATATCTGCCTTAACAAATTATCCAGTTAGATTAGATATTGCAATGACAGGTGAGATTACTTTGCGTGGAAATGTTCTTCCTATAGGTGGTCTAAAAGAGAAATCTATTGGAGCACATAGAAGTGGCATAACCACTATATTTATTCCAAAAGATAATGAAAAAGATATTGAAGAAATTCCAGAATCAATCAGAAAAGATATGAAGATAATTAGTGTAGATAATGTTGAAAAAATTATTGACCAAGTTTTGGTAAAGGGTAAAGCTAATTAATATGCTAAAAAATGCAAAATTTATTTTATCAGCACCTAACAAGAACTCTTGGATAGATGATGATATTCCAGAAATTATTCTATTGGGAAGAAGTAATGTTGGGAAATCTACGCTGATAAATGCAATAACTGGTAATAATAAAATTGCAAAAGTTTCTTCTACTCCTGGCAGAACAAGGTTATTAAATTTTTTTGATATAAATAATGGAGAATTAAGAATAGTCGATGCACCTGGCTATGGATATGCTGGTGTTTCAAAAAAACATGATGCAAATTTTGCCGTTATGATGTCAGAATATTTGTCTTTGCGTGAAAATTTAAAGGGCGCTTTGCTTTTGCTTGATTCTCGAAGAACTCCTAATCAAGATGATGTAGATATTTATAATACTTTAGTTAGTAATAATATTCCAATTATCTTGATAGCAACAAAATATGATAAATTAAATCAATCTGAAAGAGCAACTTTAAAGAAAAAAATTGTTTTTGCCTTTAAGATTGAAGGAGATTTTCAATTGATAAAATCTTCGAATTTAACTGTTGATTGGATAGATGAAATAACAAAAAAAATATATGAACTAATATAATTTCATGGTCACTATAGAAAAAAATAGTGACCTTTTTTATAAATATTGACTTTTAATCAACTAATATATATAATTTTTGTATGCGATGAACAAAAGTAGTAGAATATACAAAATTTTTAGAGAGTTTCAGTTGGTGAAATGAAACATTTGTTGATATTTGAAGTCGTTTGGGAGCATGATTAGTGAAACTCAGTAACTATTCCGTATATCTGCGTTAAAGATTTTGAGAGTATATCAAAATAGATATAAATTAAGGTGGTACCGCGTTATTCACGTCCTTATAGGGCGTTTTTTTATTTTTAAGGAGGAAAATTTATGAGTAAAGAATTATCGATGCGTTATAATCACAAAGAAGTTGAAGCTGGCAAATATGAAAAATGGCTTTCTAATAATTGCTTTAGAAGCGGTGATAAATCTAAGCCAGCGTTTTGTATTGTGATTCCTCCTCCAAACGTTACAGG
>JBAXYK010000044.1:0-5861 GCA_041670825.1 Bacilli bacterium
ACTATATCATCTATTTGATTTTTTGAAGTTCTTACTTCTACTAGAGGATCTAATAGACCTGTTGGACGAATAATTTGTTCAACAACTTTATTACCAGCTCTTTGAACTTCATAATCACCTGGGGTAGCTGAAACAAATATTACTTGATGTAGTTTGCTCTCAAATTCTTCAAAGCGAAGTGGTCTGTTATCCAAAGCACTAGGAAGACGGAATCCATAATTAACTAAAGTCTCTTTTCTAGATCTATCTCCATTGTACATACCTTTTACTTGAGGTATTGTTGCATGAGACTCATCAATAACTACCAAGTAGTCTTTGTCTTTAAAATAATCGAATAATGTGTATGGTGGCTCTCCTTCTTTTCTTTTATCAATATGTCGTGAATAATTTTCAATACCAGGACACATACCAAATTCTTGTAAACTTTCTATGTCATGAAGAGTTCTTTGTTCGAGTCTTTGCTCTTCTAATAAAAGATTTTCTTTTCTAAAATAAGCTAGTCTTTCTTCTAATTCTTTTTTAATTGTTTCACAAGCTTCAAGAATTCTTTGCCTACTAGAAGCATGTCCTGCAGCTGGATATATTGGATAATGTTGATAATTTTTGATTGTCTTTCCTGTTAGGGGATCGACTTCCGAAATTTTCTCAACCTCATCACCAAATAGTTCAACTCGCAAATAAAATTCATCAGTCCAAGCTGGAGCAATTTCCAAAACATCGCCCCTAACTCTAAAATTGCCAGGTAATAATTCCACATTATTTCTTTTAAATTGTGCATCTACAAGTTTATTTACAATATCTTTTCTATCAATTGATTCACCAACTCGCAAGTAAAAAAGCAAACTTGAATATTCCTCTGGATCATTCAAAGCATATATTGCCGCTACTGATGCAACAATTATCGTATCATTTCTTTCTAAGGCTGAATTTATTGCTGAACTTCTCAACATTTCGATTTCCATATTCATTACTGCTTCTTTATCAATATAAGTATCCGTTTTAGGTAAATAAGCTTCTGGTTGATAAAAATCAAAATTTGAAACAAAGTATTCTACTCTATTATGAGGAAAAAACTCTTTAAATTCGGCATAAAGTTGACCTGCTAAAGTCTTATTATGAGCAAGAACAATAGTAGGTTTATTAAATTTTTGAATTACATTTGATATTGTAAAAGTCTTGCCTGTTCCTGTTGCACCAAGCAATACTTGCGACTTCTTACCATTTTCAATTCCTGCAATTAACTCTTCTATGGCTTTAGGTTGATCTCCTTTGGGCACATATTTTGATACAAGTTCAAATTTATTCACTACAATCACTCTCCTAAAAGAGAAATAGCTTCTAAAAGTTGATTCTCTTTCCCGGCTTTTCTTTGAATATATAAATCTTTGTTAATTTTCCCTTGAGTTTCTAAATCATATTCTCCTGTAACACTTATTCCTTGTTTACTTTGATAATCTTTCAAAATATCTACATAAGTATCTCCGACATAATTAAGTTCTTTTAAATATTCTAAAACTCTGCTTTCAAATGTTTCTCCCAAACTATATGCCTTATCCCAAATCGTATATGCTCCTTCTTCTTTAATAACAACATCTGGAGTAACTCCAATTTGATGTAATTTTTGACCATTTGATCTAATAAATTCTGCATAGGTATATTTAAAAGAACTGCCATCTTCAAAACTAACTGTTTTCTGGGCAATGCCTTTCCCATATGTAGTTTCTCCAACTACAGTAACATTTTCAAGAGAATCTCTTAAAGATGCAGTAAATGATTCTGATGCACTAGCACTATTACCATTTACAAGTATAATTATTTGAGAAAAAGAATATTTCTGTGCAGAAGAAGCTCTAACAGTATAAGAATCTTCCTCATTTTTAAATTTATAGGTTCCAAAAACTGTATCTTTTGGCGTAAATAAATCTGCTAATTTAGTAAATACCATGACATATCCACCTGGATTATCTCTTAAATCAATTACCAAATCTTCTACCTTTGTTGCTCTACTCGAATTTGTTAAACTAGCTAACACTGTATCAGCAGCAACAGAAGTATTATCATCAAAACCTGTAATTTTCAATACAGCATAATTTCCATAATCATAGCCAAATACACTATCTTGTTTCCAAACATCTCTTGTGACAATAAACTCTCTTTCTATTGCTCCTCTTAAAACCGTAATTGTTACATCTGTTTTATAATCACCTTGTATTAATTCACTAATATCGCTAGTAGTTTTATAACGTATTGATATTCCATCAACATCAGTAATTATATCTCCTTTAATTAACCCAGCTTTTTCAGCTGGTGAATTACTATATACTTCATCAATCATTAGATAGCCGTCATATTGGGCAATACTAACTCCTATTCCATACTTAATTGGATTTGTAATTGGATCAACTGGTTCAGGAATTGAATAATAGCGCAGATAACTATCAACACTTTGCTCATTTACCATTGATGCAAGTGCACGATCTATATAGGATGCTTCATCTGTCACTTCATCTCCAAAATACCACTCATCTTTTATAGTTTCATAGATTTGCAAAAATTTTGCCATATTTGGATCATCTTGAGTGTCAACCGTGAAGTCTTTCATCAAATTTACAGTAATAAAAATACCTAAAATTAAACTAACTATGGAAGATAGTCCAACAAACACAAAAGTTTTTGTCTTATCCCTACTTAATTTTATTTTTAAGTCATCATTTATATAATAATTTTTTTGATTGTTATCCACAAATCAACACCTCCTATTGCAAATACTATTCTTTAATCTTTTTAAACCCTTCTCCAAATACATCTTTAGCATTTAAAACTGTTATAAATGCATTCGGGTCACATTCACTAACGAATTTTTCGAGCAAATAATAATCGCCCCTACCAATAACGACTTGTAACATATCTTTAGCCTTCTTAGTATATCCACCTATACTTGGTATTATTGTCGTTCCCTTGTTTAAAGTATTATTTATATAATTATTAATCTCTTTGCTTTTTTCAGAAACAATAAACATCATCATTGTCTCACTGCCACCAAACATTATTCTATCTATTGCTTCCATAGAAATAAATGATAAAACTATACCAATCAAAGCTGATTCAAGACCAACTGTAAATAGTCCTAAAAGTATTATCACTAAATCTTGGATAAAAATCAATTTTTCAAAGCGAACGTTAGTGTATTTTGCAAGTATTAATGCTGGAATGTCTGTCCCACCACTACTACCTCCAACTCTAAATATCAATGCTCCTCCAATTCCAAAAAGTGCACCACCAAATACTGCAGAAATTAAAGGATTATCAATTGATTGAGCAGCTTTTTGAATTGGTTCAATAGAATTCAAGATATATATAACAAGTGGGTATATAAATGTGCTTGGCAATGTTTTTAAGGCAAATGATTTTCCTAACACAAAAAAACCAACAATAAACATTGCCCACATAAATATAGTAATAAATATTGTTGGATCAATATTAAAAAGATGTCTTAAAACTACCCCAATACCACCAGAACCTCCTGAAACTATGTTTGCAGGAAGAACAAATATTGAGTAAGCGGCTCCCATTAGAATGTTACCTAAAACTATACTGAATGCAACATGAAATAAATTGAACTTCTTTTGTTTTTTTCTTACCATTTATTTCACCCCCATCTTTAAATATGCGTATATCAGACCATCTATTTTGCCATCCATAACACCACTAACATCACTTGTTTCAAAATTACTTCTATTATCTTTCACCATTAAATAAGGCATAAATACATATGATCGTATTTGTGATCCCCATTCAATTAATTTTTGTTCTCCTCTTATCTTATTAAGCTCGTTTTCTCTTTCATATAAGGATTTTTGATAGAGCTTTGCTTTAAGTGCTGCCATTGCATGCTCTTTATTTTGAAGTTGTGAACGTTGTGATTGACAACTTACAACAATGCCTGTAGGAATATGGGTAATTCTAACTGCTGATTCAGTTTTATTTACATGCTGTCCTCCAGCTCCACTAGAATGATAGGTATCAATTTTTAAATCCATTTCATTAATTGATACATCTTCACTTTCACTAAATTCTGGAATCACATCTACAGAGGCAAATGATGTATGTCTTCTTCCTGAAGAGTCAAAAGGAGAGATTCTAACAAGTCGATGAACACCTTTTTCAGATTTTAAATATCCATAAGCATTGTGTCCACTTATGACAAAAGAAACACTTTTTATTCCTGCTTCTTCTCCAACTTGATAATCAAGTGTCTCTATCTTGTATCCATGTCTTTCAGCATACCTTACATACATCCTATATAACATTTCAGCCCAATCTTGGGATTCTGTTCCCCCAGCTCCAGGATGTATTTCAATTATTGCATTTAAATGATCAAATTCCTCATTCAATAAAATAAGCATTTCAAAATCATCGATTTTCTTCTTCAATTCTAAATACTCATCTTCTAATAATTGATGTAACTCCGCATCATATTTCTTCCTAAGAATATCTAATTCATCAATAAAATAAGTGACTCGCGATAAAATAGTTGTATATGTTTCTACAATATCTTTTAGTTCATTTAAATTTCTTATTATTACTTGTGCCTTCTTTTGATTATCCCAAAAAGAAGAATTAGTCATTAAATTATTTATTCTTTCAATTTCTGCCTTTTTCCCTGGCAGGTCAAAGTGAATCACCTAATTCCTTAAGGTGACCATATGCTTTGTTAATACTTTGACTCATTTCAAATAATTCAATTGCCATCATGATACTCCTAATTAATCTTTTTTATCAGCATCTTTATTTTCTGGTGGGATAGGTTTTTTCTCAAACTTTACAACGGCATGTAAACAATATACACATGTTTCATAAGCGATTCTCAAAACCATATCTTGGAACATTTGATATCCTTCATTAATATAACTTTGTAAAGGATTAGTTTGAGCATATGCTCTCAAATGAATTCCATCTCTTAATTTTGACATTCTATCAATATGCTGAGTCCAATTTAAATCAATTATTCTTATTAGAATTTGCTTTTCAACAGAAAGAAAAACTTTTTCTCCCCAAAGGGCTTTATTTCTTTCAAAAAATGAGATAAGCAAATCCTTTATTGCCTCAACAGTTTTATTTGGAGATAAACCATTTATAACTTCTAAATCTAGAGCTTCTTCGCGGATAAATTGAGGAATTAATTGTTTTTTTACTTTAGCAATATCAACTAATGGCTCCTTTGCTTCATAATATATTGATTTATCAACAATATCTTGAGCAACTTTTCCAAAAAGATCTATAACAATTGGATGAGCGTTTTCTGTGAAAATAACATCATCTCTTTGTTTATACATTATTTCTCTTTGTTGACGTAAAACATCATCATATCCTAATAAGTTCTTACGAACATCAAAGTTATATCCTTCAACTCTTGTTTGTGCTGAAGTAATAACTCTAGTTACAAGATTAGATTCTATTGCTTCTTCACCAAGAGATTTAAACATATTACGCATCGCATCATTACCAAATCTTAACATCAAATCATCTTCAAGAGAAACATAAAAACGTGAAAATCCTGGATCACCTTGACGTCCAGCACGACCTCTCAATTGATTATCAATTCTTCTTGATTCGTGTCTTTCACTACCTAAAACAGCAAGTCCTCCAAGGTCGGCAACTCCTTCTCCAAGTTTAATATCAGTTCCTCTACCAGCCATGTTAGTAGCTATAGTTACTGATCCCTTTTCTCCAGCTTTAGCAATTATTTCAGCTTCACGCAAATGGTTTTTTGCATTAAGAACTTCATGTTTTATTCCTTCTTTTGTTAACATATCAGATATTAATTCAGAAGTTTCAACAGCAATTGTACCAACTAGTAA
>JBAXYK010000045.1:0-5845 GCA_041670825.1 Bacilli bacterium
AAATAGGAAAACGATGCTACCATATCTGGTATCGTAATATACTTTTTATCAATTCTTAAGTCTGTTCCAATGACATTTATTGTTTCTTTCATACTATCATCTTTATAGACTTTAATCATTTGTACAGTATTTGAATCATCAAGGATTATTTTTTCTCCTAGATTATAAGCATGAGCACCTTTTTCAAATACTCCTTTGCTCATCATGTCATTTATCATAGATTTTGTAATAAGAGTTCCTTTTGGATATAAAACCTCACCATTAACATCACAAAGTGGTTCTGCAATATAATGATTTAATAATCTATTATAAATTCCTAATTTTTTCTTAAATTTAAAGCGACCTGCTCTAGTAAGATCATATCTTTTAGAATCAAAAAACTTTTGATAAAGTATGGTTCTTGCTCCTTCTTCTGTTGCTGGTTCACCAGGTCTTACTTTATTATATATTTCAATCATAGCATCACGGCTTGATAAAGTTTTATCTTTTTCAAGAGTGTTCAATACATATTGATTATCGCCAAATAATGATATTATTTCTTCTGTTGTGTCTATTCCAATTGCTTTCAGCAAAATTGTTGCTGGAATTTTTCTTGTTTTGTCAACACGCACAAAAATAATATCTTTAGCATCAGTTTCATACTCTAACCAAGTACCTCTTGAAGGAATAACCTCTCCCTCAAAAATATTTTTACCTGATTTGTCGCGTGATTTTTTAAAATACGCTCCAGGAGAACGAACTAATTGTGATACTATTACTCTTTCAGCACCATTAATAACAAAAGTTCCGCTTTCCGTCATTTTTGGGAAATCTCCCATGAAAACTTCGCTCTCTTTTATTTCACCAGTTTGATTATTTTTAAGTCTTAACGTCACTCTCAATGGTGAAGCATAAGTCATATCATGATCCTTACATTCATCAACAGAATATTTTGGCTCTTCGAAATGACTTTTTACGAAATGTAACTCTAGATTATTCCCAGGCCCAAGGATAGGATAAACATCTTTGAAAACTTCATCTATTCCTTCGTTTATAAAACGAGAATACGAGTCAGTTTGAATTTCCACCAAGTTTGGTAGAGGTAATTTTCCGCTTATTTTGGAATAATCCTCACGTTTTTGTGGTTCATTGTTTGAAATTAGTAGTTTTTTTGCCACTAGCCTTCACCCCATATTTCTTTTTTTATTTTTTTACGCAACACCTACAAACACATTTATTATTAAAATGGTATATGTAGGCAATTTAATATTTTAACAAAATATTCAATAAAAATCAATACTAAATCATTTTTTTATGCTTCTTAAAACATAATAACCCTTATTTCTCTTTACAATATCGCAATTGCCAAAGATTTCTAGTAATTTCTTTTGTGCGCTAGGAGCCCCATGGGACTTACGTATAACAACAAAAATCATACCATTAACACTCAAATGATCAAAAGCTCCTGAGAATATTTCGTATATTATTTTTTTACCTGCCCTTATTGGAGGATTACTCAAAATAAAATCATAAATATCAGTTATCTTTTCATACAAATTACTAGTGTAGACATTTGCTCTTGATTGCAAATCGTATTTTTCAACATTTTTCTTGGCCAAAGATATAGCTCTTTCATTAACATCAGTCATATCTACATTAATATCTTGAATTATTCTAGATATCACTATGCCAATTGTTCCAATACCACATCCAATATCTAGAATCTTCCCCGATATAGGAATACTTAGCACATAATTCAATAATGTCTCGCTACCCGTGTCCAAATCATTTTTTGAAAAAACGCCATAATCAGAAAAAAGAGAAAACTTTTCTGATTTCACCATAAATTCGATTGATTTAACCCGTGTTTTCAGGTTAGGATCGTTATCAAAATAATGTGACATTTTCTCTCCTCCTTTTTTAGCACAAAAACCTGCTGAAAAAAGCAGGTTTAAAAAACTAAGTCTTCTAAGCTAAATTATTTGATTTCTACTTCTGCGCCAGCTTCAACTAATTTCTTCTTAATTTCTTCTGCTTCTGCTGGGCTGATTTTTTCTTTAACTGCACATGGTGCTGTATCTACTAACTTCTTAGCATCAATAAGTCCTAGACCTGTGATTGCTTGAACAGCCTTGATACATCCAACTTTGTTTTGACCGAAGTTCTTCAATATTACTGAAACCTCAGATGGTCCTGCTGCTTTAACTTCTTCAGCTGCTGCTGCTGGTCCTGCTGCTACTGGTGCTGCTGCTGTAACACCAAATTCTTTTTCAACTTCTTTTACTAATTCATTTAATTCAATAATTGTCATTTCTTTTAAACTAGCAATTATTTCACTTGTACTTAACTTTGCCATTATTATTTCCTCCCTTATTATTAAATATAATACTTAGCTTAAGCTACTTGCTCTTCCTTTTCAGCAATAGCTTTAACTGCACAGGCAAATCCTCTTACTGGTGATTGCAAACAACTCAATAGCATTGATAGCAATCCTTCTTTTCCCGGTAATGTTGCAATTACCTTCATCTCTGCATCTGTTACAGCCTTTCCTTCAACGATTCCACCTTTAATAATCAAATTTTCGTGCGCTTTAGCAAATTTTGAAACTATTCTTGGACCCGTTACGGCATCAGTGTGCGAAAAAACTAGGGCATTAGGACCTTCTAGAATTTCTTTTAATTCTTTATATCCCAATTCTTCTGCAGCCTTTTCAACTAATGTGTTTTTAAAAACTTTAAGTTCGGCGTTTTCTTTTCTCAAGTCTTTACGCAAAACTTCCAACTCATTAACTGTCAATCCTCTGTACTCTATTACTGAGACAGACTGAGCATTTTTAAAAGCTTCAGCAACAGTATCAATTACTTTCTTTTTGGCAGCAACTATTTCTTTGTTCATTAATGGCACCTCCTATTCTTTTGATATTTTACGGAAACCAATATACGTTATGTAGAATTTAAAACCCATACTTTGAGGTATGGGTTATTTAGCATAATAAATACACTTTTAACTTCAACCTCGGCAACATTATTAAACTTTATTAAGTCGTTGCTGTCTTTGGTATATTGATGACTAACTTATTCTAACAAAACATCTTGAATATTTCAAGAGTTTATTTTACATCATAGTTTACTTTAACTCCAGGACCCATTGTAGAAGAAAGAACACAATTCTTAATGTATACTCCTTTTACTGATGCTGGTTTAATTTTTGCTATTTGTTTTGTAATTACTCCAATGTTTTCTGCAAGTTTTGCTGAGTCAAAGCTCAATCTTCCACAAACAACATGAAGATTTCCTTCTTTGTCTGCTCTATATTCAACTTTACCAGCCTTGATATCTTGAACAGCCTTAGTGATGTCTGGAGAAACAGTTCCTGTTTTTGGATTAGGCATAAGACCTTTAGGTCCTAATAACTTTCCTAATTTTCCTAACTCACCCATCATATCTGGAGTGGCAACTATAACATCAAAACCAAACCAATTTTCGTTTTTGATCTTTTCTAGCATTTCTTTTCCACCAACAAAGTCTGCACCTGCAGCTTTGGCTTCATCCTCTTTATGAGTTATTGCAAGAACAGTCTTAGTTTTTCCTGTTCCATTTGGCAAAACAAGAGCTCCTCTTAATTGTTGGTCTGCTTGTTTAGTATCAATACCTAAATTAAATGAAATAGTTACAGTTTCATCAAATTTAGCGAATTTTGCACTTTTTAATAATTCTATTGCTTCATCTATTTGATAAATCTTTCCTTTTTCTATCATTGATGAGGCTTTTTCAAAATTTTTACCTCTTTTTCTCATTTCGTTTTCCTCCCTTGTGGTAATAACGGATTTTTCCTCCCACTAAATATGGTAATAAATTTATTTCTTGTCCATGCCCTCAACAACAATACCCATGTTGCGAGCAGTTCCCTCAATTGTACGCATTGCTGATTCAATGTCATTTGCATTTAAATCTGGCATCTTATATTCAGCAATTTTTCTTACATCTTCTGCTGTAATGGTACCAACTTTTACCTTATTTGGAGTTCCAGAACCACTCTTTATATTTGCTGCTTCTTTTAGCAAAACAGCTGCTGGAGTTGTCTTTATTACAAAACTAAATGACTTATCCTCATAAGCAGTAATAATGACTGGGGTAACTTTACCCATATTTGCTTTTGTCTTCTCGTTAAATTCAGTACAGAATTTTGGCATGTTAATGCCTGCAGATGCTAAAGCAGAACCAGGTTTTGCTTGACCTCCAGGGATTTCTAACTTAACAACCTTTGCGATCTTTTTACTCACGCGACACACCTCCTATATTCAAAATTGTCCGTGCTGTGGTTTTAGCAGATTCACATCTTCCCACGACGCAAAATACACACTAGTGCATTGAATACTATACACTATATCAATTTATTTTTCAATATTTTTCGCTATAAAAACAAAAAGCTCATTTCGAGCTTTTATTTATGCTTTTTCAACATCTTGGAAACTTAGTTCAATTTTATGTACTCTACCAAAGAATGTGGCTGAAACAATTACTGTTCCCTTTTCAGAATCAACACTTTCAATCATTCCGCTACTGCCTTGAAGAGGACCACGTAAAACTTTTACCTCGGTACCCACAACATAATCTAGGTACATATCTTTATTAACAATACCAGCTTTTTTCAAAACTGTATCTATTTGTTCTTTAGGAACTGGAAATGGCTTTGTGCCTTTACCAGAAGAACCAACGAATCCAGTTACACCTGGAGTATTTCTTACAACATACCAAGCTTCATCACTCATAATCATCTCAACAAAAACATAACCTGGATATGTATTCTTCACTTTTGTATCACCTGTTGGAATGCCATCTTTTAGTACAGGCACTTCTTCCTCAGCTACTAAAACTTGATGAATATAATCTTGCATGTTCATGCTTTCAATTCTTTTTTCAAGATTGTTTTTTACTTTATTTTCATGTCCAGAGTATGTATTAACTACATACCATTGTTTTTCTCCTAATTTCTCCATATTTCACCCCAACTATGAAAAGTTAATGGCTTGAAGAAGTTTTAAAACAACGAAATCAAATAAGACAAGTGAACCACCAAAAAACACTGCGTAAGCCAAAACTGTGACTAATAGTTTTGATAATTGTTCACCATTTGGCCATCTAACTCTTTTACCCTCTTTTACAACTCCTGCAAAAAAGTCTTTTATTTTTTGCATAAATGCTCACACTCCTTATTTACTTTCCTTGTGCAAAGTATGTTTATTACACTTTGGACAAAATTTAACAACTTCAAAGCGATCCTTTACTCCATATTTCTGCTTGGTGGTTGTGTAATTTCTTGATAAGCACTCAGTACAAACCAAAATAATTTTTTCTCTCATTTACTTATCCCACCTCGTTCAATAACTTTAACATAATCAATATATCAAGTCAACATTTTATATCTTCATAATTCTTTCTTTATTGCCTTTAAATTTCTTTTTATTTTTGCATAAACATTATCTACTTTTTTAGTGGAAATATTCAACATTTCTGCTATTTCTTTATACGAATAGCCTTCAATTATTTTAACTAGTATTCCTTTTTCTTGATTTGATAAACTATCTTCACTTTTTATTTTCTCTAAATTATCTCTAAATATAAATATTTTCTCTGGTTTAGAGAAAAAATAATCTGATTCCAAATAATCTAAATATGTATTCTTTTTATCCTCATTAACAAGTGCATCAAGATAAAGTATTTTAATACCTTCACTTTTTCTATAAAAATTATAAATAAAATTCTTGATTTCTCTAGTGATTATTAGTCGCAAATAAGAATAAAATATGCCATTTTCCGTCCTAAAACTAGACAAAGACTCTAGAAATATACTGAATCCTTGTTGA
>JBAXYK010000046.1:0-5842 GCA_041670825.1 Bacilli bacterium
AACTCTTACTTACATTTTTCTTTTTAGTTCAGACGGCGCTTTCTGCATTACTATTTTTATACATCCTTGTTTTATGTTCTAAATACAAAAAGAAGAACTTTTTAAAAATATTTTTGCTACTTATTCCTTTAGTAATTGTAGAGTTAATGATTATATTTAATTTTTCTACTGATTTATTATTTTATTTTGATAGTGGTTCTAATTATATTCATACTAGTTGGTTTACAATTATTTATTATGTTACATTCTTCTATTTTGCAATATCTTTAATTGCAATTAATTTATATAGAGAACAAATAAGTAGAAAACAATATGTTACGATCATGATCTTTATTGCTTTATCTGTAGTAGCAGTATTACTACAAAAAATATATCCATCATATTTATTAAATGGTGTTGCTTTGGCCATATCAATAACAATGACTTATTTAACACTTCAAAATCCTGCAGATAAAATAGATGATCTAACCGGTGTTTTTAATAAGAGTTGTTTTATGGATTATGTAAAAGAAAGACTTCAAACAGCAAAATATTCAATAATTATTATATCTATTAATGATATGGATGCCATTAATAATATAATGGGAACAGAAGGAACTAATGATACATTTAAAGAAGTTGCCTCTTTTTTAAAGGCAATAGCTAAAAAAGAATATATATTTAGACTTCTAGATGAGCAATTTATTGTAGTTACTAAAAGTAAAGAAAAGTGTACTAACTACTTAACTAAAATAAAAAATAGATTCGAGAAACCTTGGGAAATAAATAATGTTAATATAAGTCTATCTATGAACAGTGTTTATTTTTCTCAACAAGATTTTGAAAGTAATGTTGCGGATATACTTTTAACAATAAATCATGCAATGCAAGATTCTAAAGCTCTTGGTAAAGGCACTATATTACACCTTGATAAAGAGATGGAAAGAAAGATTAGAAGAATAATTGAAATAGAAAACTATTTACCATATGCTGTTGAAAATGATTTATTTGAAGTTAATTATCAACCAATTTATTCTTTGAAAAAAGAAAAGTTTGTTTTTACAGAATCTCTTGCAAGATTAACTCATCCAAAGTATGGACTAATATATCCTAGTGAATTTATCCCTTTAGTTGAAAAAAATGGGTTAATGATAAAAATGGGAGAGCAGATTATTAACAAGGTTTGTGCTTTCATAAAAGAAAATAAATTAGATGATAAGCATTTACTTGAAAGAGTTGGTATTAATTTATCTCCAGTAGAGATAATGGATAAGACATTGATTACAAGAATAATGCGAATAATTAATAACCATGGTATTGATAGTTCAATAATTACTTTTGAAATAGTAGAGACTGCTGCCAAAATACCTGAAAACTTCATAGAATCTAGCATAAGCATTTTCGAAGACAAAGGATTGCATTTAGCTATTGATGATTTTGGAGATGGGTATTCAAGTACTTTAAGAATAATTAAATTACCATTTAGTTCTGTAAAGATATCTAGAAATATGTTGCTTGCAGCAGAAAAAGATCGAAAGAGTCTTTTGATATTAGCAAATACAGTTGAGTTAGCTAAAAAACTTGAGGTATTAATTATAATTGAAGGAGTAGAAACTAAAAATCAGTTAGATATGCTTAAAAATTTAGATATAGATTATATCCAAGGGTTTTATTTTTCTCATCCTATTAGTGGACAAGATTTATTAAAATTATTAAATACCAAGAATAAGGTGGGATAGTTAAATGTTTAATGAACTTGAAACTAGGCATTATGTTTATTCTTATCTTGATAATATAAAAGAAGATGTTGAGGATTATGCTAAAGCTAAAGAAACATTATTAGCAAAAGCACTAGAAATATTAGATCTTGATATTTCTTATAAGATTAATAGTCAATATAATAATGATTCTAAGGAAAATTTTCCTAGTCTTTTTGATGATATAAAACTCATTTTAAAAAACAAGTACGCTAATAATGATGTGCTTATAAATATTGGACTATCATATTTTATTTATAACCTTATTGTAACTAATAGTGATGAGTATCAAGAATTACTAAATGTAATGTCCTTAGGGAACTATACTAGTATTATTGATATTAGTAAAATAGATAATCTCAGCAAAATAAATGTAAAAAATGATAAAGATATTTTAATAATATGTTCAAGTTATGTTAGGTATTTAATAGAGAAGTTTGGTTTAGATGTACTTATAAGTTATCTTGTTAGTAATAAAGAATTTTCTGATTTTTTTAAATGCAAATATCAAGAATTAGAAAAAGAAATGTTGTATTTTATATACAATATTGATTAGGAGGAAAAATTATGAATAAAACTATTGAATTAATTAAGGAAAGAAAGTCGGTTAGAGCTTTTACAAATATTCCCATTGAAAAAGAGAAAAAAGCAATGATACTAGACTCTTGTATACAAGCTCCAACTGCAGGCAATATGCAATTATATAGCATTATTGATATTACTAGCGAAGAATTAAAGCAAAAATTAAGTGTTTTATGTGATAATCAAGCATTTATCACAAAAGCAAGTTTAGTACTAATTTTCCTTGCTGATCCTACTAAATGGTATGCAAATTATAATAAGGTATTAAATACTGATAAGGCAATTAATCCATCTATAGCTGATTATTTTTTAGCAATAAATGATGCTTTAATTGCAGCTCAAAATAGTGTAATAGCAGCAGAATCTTTGAGTCTAGGATCTTGTTATATTGGAGATATTGTTGAAAACTATGAAGAGATTAGGAGTATATTAGAACTTCCTGAAGGAGTTTTTCCAGTAAGTATGGTTATATATGGTTATCCAACCATTCAGCAAAAATCTCGTAAGAAACCAACACGCTTTGAACAAAAAGACCTAGTATATGAAAATGCCTATGATAACACTATTGATCCTCATGAAATGTTAGTAAGAAGATATATGAAAGAATTCAAAAATATTTCTATAGAAGAAGCTCAAAAGAATATTGATGAATTAATTACGACTCAATATAATAGAAAACAAAATACTAACTTTTTCAAAGAAATGAATAGATCATTATCATCAATGCTTAATTCAATTAAATCTAATAAGAAGAAATGATGTACTTCATTTCTTTTTTTTAGTAGTTATTTATGCTAAACTAGTTTAGTAAAGGATGTGTTAAAGATGAAAAAAGAAAATTATATTAAGAATCGTCGCAATATTATAGATTCTATGAAAGATAATTCTTTGCTGATATTATTTGCAGGTATGGCTCCTAGAAAATCTGGAGATGAAACATATGCATTTACTCCTAATAGAAATTTCTATTATGCAACAGGAATAGATGAACAAAAAGATATTCTTTTAATATATAAGATTAATAGTAAAAGATTTCTTGAAATTGTTTTTATTAATAGATTCGATGAATTTAAAGCAAAATGGGTTGGGAAATCACTCACAAAAGAAGAGGCTACATCATTAAGTGGAGTAGATACAATTAATTATCTAGATGAATTTAATGAAGTCTTTTCTCGACTAGCTTCAAGAAGTGAAAGAATATATTTAGATTTAGAAAGACAAGGATACGAAGAGGCAACAACAGTTCCGCAAAATTTTGCAAGCAATGTAAAGGATAAGTATCCAGCTATTAAGATAAAGAATATTTATGAAAATATTGCTAAACTTAGAATGGTAAAAAGCAAGGATGAAATTGTTGAAATTGAAAAAGCAATCTCCATTACAGCAAAGGGCGTAGAAATGTTAATGGGAAATGCAAAATCAGGAATTCTTGAATCATCACTTGAAGCTTATTTTGATTTTGCAATCAAACAAAATGGTGCAAAGGACTTTGCCTTCAAAACTATTGCAGCAAGTGGTAAAAATGCTACAGTATTACATTATTCTAGCAATGATTCAATTATTAAAAAGGGTGATTTAATACTTTTTGATTTAGGAGCAGAGTTTAATTATTATAAGTCCGATATAACAAGAACATTTCCAGTTGAAGGCAAATTTAGCCCAAGACAAAAAGAAATTTATGAGATTGTATTGAAAGGTCAAGAACTAGTATTTTCTCTTATTAGACCAGGTACCACTCTTTTGGTTATTAATGAAGAGTTAACAAAATATTATGCTAAAGAGTTGAAAAGAATTGGACTAATAAAATATGATCAAGAAGTTTCTAAGTATTATTATCATAGTGTTTCTCATCATTTAGGGCTTGATACTCATGATGCAAGTTTAGTGGCTTTGCCTCTTGAAGAGGGTAATGTTATAACAGTTGAACCAGGGTTATATATTGAAGAAGAAAGTATTGGAATTAGAATTGAAGATGATGCTCTTGTAACAAAAGATGGTTGTAAGAATTTATCATCACAAATTATTAAAAGTGTAGAAGAAATAGAGAGGTTTATGAATAATAAATAAAATATTATATGGAAAAAGTAATTGTAGTTGGAGTAAGGTTAGAGGATGATGTAAATTTTGATGATTCCATTGAGGAATTAAAAAACTTGTGTCAAGCTTGTAATTATGATGTTGTAGGAGAGATTTTTCAAAATCTCAAGAAGATTGTCACTTCTACATTTGTAGGAGAAGGAAAAGTTGAAGAAATTAAAAATCTTGCTAAAGAATTAGAAGTTCAAAAACTTATTTTCAATGATGATTTAACTCCTAGTCAAATTAGAAATTTGCAGAAAGCAACAAAATGTCAAATACTAGATAGAAGTGGTCTAATCATTGAAATATTTTCTTCAAGAGCTAAAACTAAAGAGGCAAAAATTCAAGTAGAAATAGCAACATTAAATTATTTGCTGCCAAAATTAGTTTCAAGTGATGCTAATCTTTCACAACAAACAGGTGGAGCAGGTAGTAAAAACAAAGGTCTTGGAGAAAAACAAATAGATTTAGATAAAAGAAAAATAAGAAATAGTGTAGCAGTTTTAAAAAAAGAACTAGAAAAAGTAGTAACTGAAAGAAATAATAGAAGAGCTAAAAGAAATAAGAGTGAGATACCTAGTATTGCTATTGTAGGATATACTAATGCTGGTAAATCAACACTTTTAAATTATTTTGTTAATAGATATGGATTTAAACAAGATAAGAATGTGTTTGAAAAAGACATGCTGTTTGCAACATTAGATACTTCAATAAGAAAAATCATCTTCGATGATAATAAAAAAGTTTTAATGTCAGATACAGTGGGGTTTGTTTCAAAGCTTCCTCATGATTTAATTAATGCCTTTAGATCAACACTTGAAGAGGCAAAAGAAGCAGATTTACTTTTAAATGTGGTAGATTTATCAAACAAAAATTATCAAATGCAGATTGATGTAACAAATGATACATTAAAACATATTGGAGTAGAAGATGTCCCAATAATTAATGTCTTTAATAAGATTGATAAGATTAGTAGTGTTGAGACTAAAAATGACAAAGTAAATGTTTATATTTCAGCTCATAATGGAGAAGGTATTGAAGATTTAGTTTCTTTAATAAAAGAATATTTATTTAAAAACAATAAAAGGTATTCACTACTAATACCGTATACTAGTAGCAAAGTTTTTTCTTATTTAAAAGAAGAAGCAAATGTTATTTATTTTGAAGAAAAAGATAATGGTATTTTAGTTGAAATTGATTCTTCCTTAGAAATATATGGCAAAGTAAAACAATTTGATATTAACAAAAATTAAGTGAGGTATTTATTATGAATGGTAAAAAAGCATATTCGTTACTAAAAAAACTTGAGTTTGTGCGCACTGGTGGTTCAAAAGAAGAATTAGAAGCTGCAAATATTCTTTTAAATGAAATTAAATCTATTAAAGGAGAAGCTAGAATAGAACCTTTTGAAGTCCAAGATAGTGTAATTAAAGAAGCTACATTAG
>JBAXYK010000047.1:0-5836 GCA_041670825.1 Bacilli bacterium
ATATTTTTTGTTGTAGCTTATGGTTGTATGGTTTTCTATTGAAGAAAGAACATCAAGCATATTCTCATCTTTATTACTTAAATAACGAACTTCATTAATTATACACTTTTCAAATTTTAAACTTCTTATAAAAGTTAGAAAGTCCAAGTCTTCATCGCCATAATATTCTAGACCCAAGAAAGTATTATCATTAATTTTTTTGAAAAAATTCAAAAAATCCAAGACTTTATCCGTTTCATTTTTCAAGTACATCTCATATATTGAACTCCTTAAAGAAGGGATGACTACAATAGTTCCATCCAAATATTCACTTAATTGTTCAACTGGCAAAATATACTCTTTATTATCTTTGCTAATTAAAGAACTTAGCTTACATAAATTCTTGTATCCCACTATATTTTTTGCATATAAAACCAAAGAAGATACTTGATCATCTTTAATTATTTTCATTTCTATACCTATTATATATTTAATATTTCTAGTTGAACAATAATGCGCAAAAGGCATTATTCCAAACATCACATTTCTATCTGTTAAACATAGTGTTTTAATATTGTTTTGAGATGCAAAATCAATAATATCCTCTATTTTCAAACAACTATGAAAAAAAGAATATCCACTTTTTATATTTAATGGAATATATTTCATAGTGCATCTCCTTTCTTAAAACAACTATTTACATTGATTGATTATTTCTTGATCTAAATCTTTAATAATATTTAAAGTTTCTTCGTAATCTTTTGCTCTAGCTCCAGAGGCAAATTTGTGACCTCCACCAGCATATTTATTAGCAACTTTATTTACTATTACATCTCTAGATCTAATACTTACACGATAATTCTCTTTACGTGAATCATATGCAAAGCAAACCCATACTTTTATTTCATCACAAAAAGTAAAGAGACTTAAATATTTTTTGGCGTCATCACTATCAATATCAAATTCTTCTAAATCAGATTTTTCAAGATGATAATAGGCAACATTTCCACCTTTAGAAATCTTATACTTACTCATGACTCTTTTTTCGATTTCCAAATCTTTGATAGTTCTATTATACATAGGCATGTAAACATCTTTCATCAAGTCAAATTTTTGTTTTAACAATCCTGCAGCTGCTACAAAAGTATAATATGTTGTATTCGAATTCTGAAATCTAGAAGTATCACCAGCTATAGCAACATACAAGTATTTTGCACATTCAGTATTAAATTTGTATTTTTTAGAAATAATCTTATTTGTGAGTATTGCATATAATAACTCACCTACTGCTGAAAAATCTGTATTAATTATTTCTAAATCAGCAAAATGTTCATCAGCTGGATGATGATCTATCTTAATTTTATAATCTGCCTTTAAAAATCTTTTATCACTTATCCTTTTTTGATCCGATGTATCAAGTAATATTCCTAGAAATGGTTTAGAAAACAATTCTTCATCACTTATAATTGAATAGTTCGGAAAGAGATTCTTCCCAACTTCTGAATTTGAATCTCCTAAAACAAAAAATTTCTTGTTAGGAAAGTTATTTTTAAGCCAAAAATATAGACCATTTTGTGACCCCAAAGCATCAAAATCTGGAGCCTCATGCCTAAAAATTGCAATACTATCGTATTGTTCAATTTTATTTATTAGTTCTTCTATCTTATTTTTTTGTAATCTCATTTATATCACCAATAACATTATAGCAAAAAAGATTAGCATTAGTAAAAATTATTGATAAAAAAAAGCAGCATTGCTGCTTTTTATAATCCTATAGTTTCAATAATTTTACTGTATCTCTTGCAATAACAATTTCTTCATTAGTTGGTATTACAAATACTTTTACTTTTGAATCTGGTGTTGAAATTAAAGTTTCTTGGCAACGAACATTATTTTTCTCTTTATCAAGTTTGATTCCAAATGACTCAGAAATCTTATCAATAATTAACTCTCTAAATTTAATATCATTTTCGCCTAATCCTGCAGTAAAGACAATAGCATCACAGCCACCAAGTTCTACATAGTATGACCCTAAGAAATTGCAAACAGTATTAACATGAATTTTTCTAGCTAATAAAGCTCTTTGGTTCCCTTGGTCAATACCAACTTGAATGTCTCTAGCATCACTTGATAAGCCACTAACTCCAAGTAATCCAGATTTTTTATTCAATATATTAACAATGTCTTCTGCTGTTTTTCCTAACTTACCAGATAAGAAAGTAACGATTGCAGGATCAATATCTCCGCTTCTTGTTCCCATCATAACCCCAGCTAATGGTGTAAATCCCATTGATGTATTAACACACTTTCCATCTTTTATTGCAGCTAATGAAGCTCCATTACCAATGTGGCATGTAATAATTCTTGAGTGTTTTGGATTTCCTAATAATTCTTGGCAACGTTGGGAAACATATAAATGACTTGTCCCATGGAAGCCATATCTACGAACCTTAAAGTTTTCATAGTATTCATATGGGATAGGATAGATAAAACGATCTGGTTCCATTGTTTGGTGAAATGCTGTATCAAATACAGCAACATGTTGAACACCAGGTAATGCACTCTTAAATGCTTTATAACCAGTTAAGTTAGCTGGATTATGTAGTGGTGCTAAATCAGATAAATCACTAATTACTTTAGCTACTTCATCGGTAATAATAACTGATTTATTGAACTCCTCACCGCCGTGAACAACACGATGACCTACACCATTTATTTCATCAAGACTTTTTACTATTTTTTCATCAACTAATTCATGAAGTAAAATATCAACTGCTTCTGTATGATTCTTAATAGGAACAGTATAATTTTTCTTTTTACCATTGAATTTTAATGTAACAATGGCATCCTCCATACCTATTCTTTCGATTGTACCTGCTAATTTAACTTCTTCACTTGGCATCTCAAACAACTGAAATTTTAATGATGAACTTCCAGCGTTAACAGCCATAATTTTTGACATATTAATACCCCCTAGTTTTATAACTATATATTATAATACATCAAAAACTTTACCTTATCAACTTTATATTATTCCTTTGGAATAAAGGTACTATAAAAATTGATTATCAATTGATGCATCTATATATATTGTTTCAATATTTTCAACACAATTATTTACTAGATCTTCATAATTAAATCTTTTTTCTAACTCTTCTGCTCGATTAAATGAAGGTTTAATTACTGGATTAATTGGATTAAAAATAGTACAGCAATCAATATATGGTCTAATTGAAATATCATATGTATTGATTCTTTTAGAGATTTCAATTATCTCATTTTTGTCCATTGTCGCTAATGGTCTAATCATCGGCATATTAATAACAGAATTTATAACTAACATGCTATTTAAAGTTTGGGAAGCAACTTGACCAATACTCTCTCCACTAACAAGAGCTAGGCAATTTCTTTTTACTGCGACTTTTTCGGAAATTCTATACATCATTCTCCTCATTATAGTTATTGCGTAAGACTCATCACCCATATCATATATAGCTTCTTGAAGTTTAGTAAATGGAACTATATGTAAAGTAACTGACCCACCTTTTATATTTGAAATAATGCGCAATAAATCAATGACTTTCTGCTTAGCATTTACACTTGTATATGGTGGAGATGCAAAGTGAATTGCCTCTACATTCACTCCTCTTTTCATCATTAAGTAAATTGCTACTGGAGAATCTATTCCACCTGAAAGTAAGGCTAGAGCTTTACCACCAACACCTAATGGATAACCTCCAGCTCCTTTTATTACATTTGAAAATATAAATGCTCCTTCATTTCTAATTTCAATTTTAACATAAAAATCAGGAGTATGAACATCAACAGTATGACTTGTTTTCTTAAGTATTTCATTAGCAACTAGCCTATTTATTTCATCAGAATGATAAGGAAATGATTTGTCTGATCTTGTTGTTTTTACTTTAAATGTGGATTCATTATGCTGAAGTGCTAAATCTAATGCTACATTTATTATTGTATTAATTTCTTTATCAACTTTTGTTACCAAAGACATATTTGCAATTCCAGATACTTCTTTTAAAATTTCTATTACTTTATTTTCATCTTCACCATTTAATTTTATATATATTCTATCATGTGCTCTTATAAATTCTAATTTATCAAATTTTTTTAAAACTTTTTTGATATTATGAAAAAGAGTTACGATAAAATCTTTTTTATTCTTGCCTTTAGTATTTAATTCTCCAAAACGTATTAATATATGCTCATATTTCATTTTCTTACCCCTTTATTGAAATCATTATTTCATCTAATACCATCAAAAACTTTGTTATTTCTTCAAAGGTTGTATATTTTGACATACTTACCCTAATTGAAGACTCCGCTCTTTTAATATCCTTAAAAGTTTCATAAATAACGTGAGATGGCATTTCGGTTTTAGTACTACAAGCGCTTATAGTTGATAAACAAATTCCATGATCATCAAACGCTTGAGCAATCACAGCAGCCTTTTTGTTTTTTATTGAAAAATTAATAATATATGGAGAAGCATTTTCAAAAGGAGTATTAATTTGTATATTTTCAATCTTCTGCAAATGATTAATAATCTTTTCTTTCAATTTCAAAACATGATTATAATTATCTCTTTGGCTATCAAATGCTAATCTTAATGTCTTTGCAAACATTACATTGACAGGCCAATTAGATGTTCCACTACGATAGCCATATTCCTGACCACCACCTGCAATTAGGGGTAATAATTCAATATTCTTCTTTTTTACAAGAATACCACTGCCTTTCAACCCATAAATCTTATGTGCAGAAATACTTACTAGATCAACATTATTTAAATCAACTGGTATTTTACCAATTGCTTGCGTAGCATCACAATGGAAAATAATTGTTGGCTTATCAGACAAAAATTTGCCTATTTCAGGAATAGGGTTTATCGTACCAATCTCATTATTAACATACATTATACTTACAAGAATAGTGTCCTTTCTTATATTTTTTTCAAGTGTTTCAAGAGTTATTCTACCTTCTTCATTGGGCTCTAAATATGTCACTTCAAAGCCAAATTCTTTTTCTAATTGTTTAAAGCATTCTAAAACACTTTTATGCTCTATTGAGGAAGTAATAATATGCTTACCTCTATTTTTATATTTAAAGGCAACTCCTTTAATAGCAAAATTATTGGACTCACTAGATCCACTGGTAAAAATTATTTCATCCATTTTAACCTTCAATATATTGGCAATCTGATTTCTCGCTTGATTTTGCAAGGAATCAACTTCAAGTCCAAGTTGATGATTTGATGCACTGTTTGCATAATATCGGTTTAATATTTCCCAATACGAATTTAAAACATCTTGATCTATTGGTGTGGTTGATGCATAATCCAAAAAAATCATTATAGCACCTCTTTTATATTATCAGTTTTTGTTAATTGTTCTGGAATATAAAATCTAGAAGTTGCTTCAAGAGTTAAATCTATAGCATCTTTAAATCTACCTTCAAAATAAAACATTTCTGCTTTAGATAAATTTCTTGCTACATCACTAAAACTTGATCTATAACTATTTGCATGCATTAGTAATTTCTCAGCTATTTTTAATAGACGAAGATCTTCATTAACATTATTAATTACTGTATTACAATTATTATTTAATTCTTCAGAATATTTGTTGACACTTTGAGTATCAATTGGTGCCTTACTAATTAATAAACTTAATTTTTCAATTAAAGAATATGAATAATTGAAATCATCAACATATTTCTCGCGCAAAAATTCATGCTTTGAATTTCTAATTTCTATTTGAGCATTTTTCAATTTATATGAGGCATCATAGACTAAATCATATGCGTATTCTGCATTATCTCTCATATTAGCTATAGA
>JBAXYK010000048.1:0-5741 GCA_041670825.1 Bacilli bacterium
CTGGAACTCCAAAAGATATACTTACATATTTTTCTCCTTTTACAGGAATAAAACTATATAAATTTCTTATAATATCAACAATAGCAAGAATACCTTCAATAGTTACTTCTACTCTGCTTGGGAACAAGATATCACAAGGTAATTTAAAGATGGCAATCATTATCTTTTTAATTACTGGCGTAATAAGAATATTAGGAATAATATTAAATAATAAATTCATTGAAAAAAAGCATAAAGAAAAAAGTGCTTAATGGAGTGAACCCCAAAATGCACTTTTTTATTCATCCTCATCATCTTCATCCTGCTTAGTAAATTGTTCAACCTCTACTGCTTTTATTACTCCATCTTCTATCTTAGTTATCTTAATAGTGATGTTATCATATTTTACTACTTTTCCTATTTTAACAATATTTCTTGCAAGACGCCTTGTCCATTCACCTACTGTTTTAAATTTAGTTCTTGGATAATCTGTATCATCTAGATAATCATCAAAGAAATCTTCAAGCAAGACATCACCACTAACCTCAAATATATGGTGACCTATTTCAACAACCCCTTTTGGAAGTTTATCTCCTTCATCGTATATTTCACCAACTATTTCTTCAAGAACATCTTCAAGAGTTAATATTCCCATAAAATCCTTATCTTTTATATTATCAACAACGATAAGCATATGAGCTTTTTGTCTTTGCATCTTTTCAAGTGCATATGGTAGAACTCGACGGTATGAAACAACATTTGCTGTCCTCATTAACTTTGCTAGACTATATTTATAATTGACATCTTTTCTAGCAAGAACATCGAAAACATCTCTTTGCCTTACAATGCCAACAACTTGATTTTTCTCTCTAGAAAGAACTGGAATTCTTGAATATGGAGATTCTCTAATTACCTTTATTAATGATTCAAAGTCAATGCTATCATCTACATACAATACTTTTGACTTATCAATCATACAACTACTTATGGTTTTATCATCAAAGTTTATAGCACTTTTGATTATTTCGCTTTCTGTTTGTTCAAGAACACCTTCTTTTTCAATAGTGTCAACTATTTCAAGAAGTTCATCTTCTGTTGCCGTAACTCTTTCATCCTCGTTTTCTACTTTTTCTTCCATCCTATCATTTACTTTAGAAAATAGAATTGTTATTGGATAGAAAATAATAGTCATAATTTTCAAAGGAACTGCCATCCAATAAGCCATTTTTTCAGGATATAATTTCGCAAAGTTTTTTGGGAGAATTTCTCCAAAAGTAATAACCAAGACAGATATTAAAATTGTCGCTAATAAAACACCATTAGGTCCCAATCCTAACTTAACAGAAAATAAATATGTAACAACTGCCGAAGCAGCTAAGTTAACCAAATTATTCAAAATTAAAATAGTTGCAATGACTTGAGAATATTTTTTATTTAAAGCATAGACTCTCCTAGCCTTTTTTGCACCTTTTTTGTTTGTTTTTGCTAAATTTTTAATTCTTATTATGTTTAGCGAAGAATATGAAGTCTCTGTCGCTGAAAATATTGCGGATAAAAAAAGAAGAACAACTAATAATACTCCTGTAAATATTGTTTCGCTATCAAAATTAATAGCATAAATTAAATTGTAAAGACACGATATATAGGGATCGCCTGACACGAAAAACCACCTCTTCAATAATAAATTATAGCAAAATCTAGGAAAATAGCAAACATTTAGCTATGAAATGATATCTTTAACTTCAATAATAGTAATAGTTGCAATATAAATAAATAACAAACTTGAGCATATAATGCCACATATTATATACATATTTGCTATTTTAGTTAATACTTGAAAAGCATCAATATTGCTTAAATAGAAACTATTGAATGCTGTTATTCCTACAATTAATAGTTGAATCAAGTATACTACACTAAAAAAAGTTATAATAAAGAAGGAAATACTAGTATTAATATTGTTTTTAAAAAGAAAAATGTATAAAAGAACAATAAAAGCTAGTAGAAAAAGCATTTCTATAATAGTTAGACCTTTAATAAAAAGCAGTAATGTAATTAAAACTTCTTTAAATCCAACTTGATTAAACCTTTGGACATTCAAAAGAGATCTAACTAAGCTAGAGAATGGTAAATATTTATGGGTAGTAATAATTAAGTTTAAATTTTGCATTTCATTTGCCTTTAACATGTCGTATCCAGTAATAATGTTTGATATGCCATACCACAAAAGTACAGCTCCCAAAACTAGACAAACTAAATATCTAATTCTACTTTTATTAAATATATCTTTTACCATAAAAATACCTCTTTCTTGCTTTTATATTATACATTATTATTGTTGAAATTGAATAATAATAATGATATTATTATATCGCTATGTTAGTAAAAATTAGGAGGCCAAACTAAGATGAAAGAATTTTTCGGAAAAATTAAAAAAACAATTAAAAACAATTATTGGCTACAGCCATTATTACTTGTTTTGTTAGTATTTGTATTAGTATTCTCACTTCAAGGAGTTCCATCTCTTGTAGAGACAGTAAAAGGATGGTTCAATCCTACCTCTGGATGTAAAAGTTGTACAACTACTACCTATGATAGTGCTGTTACTGCAACACAAAGCACTGATGACACTTACATTCTTGTAACTCAAGCAAGTTGTTCAGCGTGTGAATCGTTTTATCCAGTTGTTAACAAGTTTTTAGCAACTTATCCTGATTATAAAATATATGTAATTGATGTCGAGTATGGTGATGATGCTTATAATGATTCAACACTAACTGATGATAAAATATATGATTTTGGTGCTTTGATAAATGTAGCAATAACTACTTCTGGTTACTCTTCAATTTATAGTAGTTCAACCGATACCTACTCAATAAGTACACCTACACTTGTTAAATTTAATACAGGTAAGGCTTTGGAAGCTTTAGTAGGGAGTTCTACTTATATTGAATTAGTTGAATTCATGGAAGCTGATGAATAATTAAGATTTAAAAAGTGGACTTAGTCCACTTTTTTTATTTTATATGATGTTTATCTTTTAAATTATCTTCTGTTGCTAAATCAAAATAATTCTGTTGCCTTATTAACTCATACATTACTATGGCAACACTATTTGCTAAATTCAAACTCCTAGCAAAAGGCTTCATTGGTATTCTAATACAATTATCATAGTTTTTACCTAATATTTCTTTAGGGATACCCGTTGATTCCCTGCCAAACATTATATAATAATCATCACTTACATCACTAAAATCAAATTTATCTGGTGATTTTTTTCCATATCTCGTGACATAAAAAATAGTTTTATTACTAACTTTTTTACAAAAATCATCATAGTCATCATACATATAATAATCTACGTTACTAATATAATCCATTCCTGATCTATGCAATCCTTCATCATTTATCGAAAAAGGAATTGGTCCAATTATGTGGAGTTTTGCTCCAAAAGCTGCGCAAGTTCTCATTATATTACCGGTGTTTTGAGCAATTTCTGGCTGATACAAGACAACATTAATCATATTAAATTCAACTCCTTAAGTCTTCTTAAAACCGCTTTAGTTGCCTTATAGCGATGTGAGATTTTATTTTTAACATTGGCAGGTATTTGAGCAAATGTAGAATCGTATTCTTTTAAGTAAAAAATTGGATCATATCCAAAGCCATTTTCACCCTTTATTGAAGTATTTATTTCACCTTCAATATACTCTTTGACAACCTCTACTTCACCTGTAGGAAGAGCTATTGCCATTGCACAAACAAATCTTGCTTTTCTATTATTCTTATTTTTCATCATTGATAAAACTAATTTATTTTTAAAATCATAACTCGTTTTTTCGCCAGCAAATCTTGCAGAATAAATGCCTGGAAAACCATCTAAAATTTCAATCTCTATACCAGAATCATCTGCGATTGTTAGCATATTCGTTTCTTTTGCAATATATTTTGCTTTAATAATGGCATTCTCTTCAAAAGTATTGCCATCCTCAATTATTTCATAATCTCTATTTAAATCATTTAAGGTTATTATATCGATATCAAAAGGAGATAATATATCTTTAAATTCTTTGATTTTACTTTTGTTTTTAGTGGCAAAAAGTATCTTTCTCATTTATAAATACTCCTCCACCTTATAATAATTAGCAATTGTCCTTGCTAAAGCGAAAAAATAATCGCTTAATCTATTTAAATAAACTGCTCCAACAGGATTTATCTTTCTTTCTTGTAAAACAATGAAGTATTCTCTTTCTGCTTTCCTAACCTCAGCTCTTACAACATGAGCATAACTTGAGCTTTTTGTGCCTACAAGTGAAATAAATTTTTTTATTCTAGGAAGATTACTTTCTAGTTCATCAGTATAATGTTCGATGATAGTAATACTCTCCTCATCAAAAACTATGCTTTCAGTTGCAAGTTCTCCTGCTATAACACTTAAATTTCGAGAAATATTCAATAGTTGTGATTTATAAATATGAAAATCATCTTCTAATAAGGAAGATAAAAATGCTATATGTGACATCAGTCCATCAATACTACCAATTAGTCCGACAAAATTGCTTCCTTTATACTCGTCTCCAAAGCAATATTTTACATGACCTTTATCGCCCTTTCCTCTACCACTCTTCATTAAGATACTCCCCTTCTTTTTTCACTAAAAGTATAACCCTTTGTAATGGTTGGTACAATATAAGCATTAAAATAAAATTGCTGGCACCATGAATTAAATCGAACATTATTCCTGCTACTATGTAAGAAATTCCTGCCTGAAATCCCAGTGTGAAAAACACTGTAAATGAGCAAAATGTTCCAAAAGCAAGACCAAAAATCCCACTTATTAGTGCTGGCAATAATGGACCTTTAATTTTATCTTTTAATAAAGTAATCGTAATTATGAAGATTGGCCATATATACATGTATGCAATTGTCCAATCACTAAATCCCCAATACAATCCTTCTATCAATGTAAAACATAACGAAATCAACAAGGTCTTTCTCAATGGAAGTGACATTGCTATAACAAAAAACAAAATAGTAACTATTTCAACATTTGGTATTGATGCTAACGCCACCTGCGCTCCAAAAATTATTGCTGAGTATATTGCAATAAAAGAAATAGACCTAATTGATTTCATATTAATATCCTAAATACCTAAGAACAAAAACATCGCCATATTCAACAATAATCTCACTCATGCCTTTTTGGCAATAACCTGAATATGAGGTGTAATTGTTAGGATCTCCTAAAGGAAGCATACAAGCGGCATTAGTATCTGAAAATATTGCCCAATAATGATTTGGAATACTTTCAACATTTTCAACAGATTCTAACCATGATCCAAAAGAAGATTGCTGAATTGAAACAATTATTTTTTCTTCCTCATTTAATGATATTAATAACTCTTCTAAACTTATTCCCGCTTTTTCAATTTCGCCTTTATTAGTTTTTAATAATTCATCTGTAGCATTATAAATCAATATAGTGACTTCTTGTGCTTCTAATTTTTCTCTTAATAAATCTGCATTTTTCTTTAATGAATTATAATTACTAAACTGTACTGCATTGAAAATAATTGATATTGCTAAAATAACATAAACTAAATAACTCTTAATCCACTTTTTCATAAAAAAATTCCTCCCTAGTGAATTGTATCCCTGGAAGGAAAAATCTTTTATTGGTCTAAAACAAAGATTTGATGTCCCATTCCCAGGAGATACTTTATGGATAAAAAATAGGTAGGTCTCCTGGCTTAGCTTCTTCC
>JBAXYK010000049.1:0-5733 GCA_041670825.1 Bacilli bacterium
ATAATTTTTGAATTTTTTACTCAAATAATTCTTTTTATTACTTAAAATATTCTTAGCAAGTTCATAGTCGTTGTTCATTTTTATTTGTAAAATAATTTTTTTTGTAAAATCATTATACTCATATAAAGCAATAGCTTTTATTCCATCAATCCTAAATTTCTTGTCAATTGATCCCATTTTAAAATAGCAGTCATCACATATTATTTCTTTGGGGTTTAAAAATTTATTTAAAGAGAAATTACTCATTTGTTTACTGCATATTAAGCATTTATTCATTTTTACTTTTTATTTCCAATATGCTTTCTTTTATTGCTAAACTATTACAATTTGCAACAAAAAATATATTACCTTTTGTATAAGGATAAACTCTACCAACCCGTCCTGCTATTTGAATTAAAGTCGACTTATCAAATAAATTATCATTGGCATGAATAACAACCAAATCCACATTTTCTATTGTTATCCCCCTTTCTAATATAGTTGTTGTGATAATAATTTTATATTCTTTATTTTTTATTTTAATAAACTCTTTTTCTTTGTTAAAAACTTTACTATTAAAAATAATTATTTTGTTTTTAAAGAAAGGTTTGTATATTGAAAAATATAACCTTGATAATGCAATAGTTGGGAAAAATACTAAAACCACTTTACTATCATCTTTCAATAATTTTTTAATTAAAAAGAACGAGAAAATAATTTGGAAGGCGTTAGGGACTTTTCTAAAAATAGGAATTGGTATTTCTTGCTTGTGATAGCGTTTGTTTAAAGAAAAATGATTTTTATTCAATAATTCTTGCTTAGAGAAAGTGGCACTAAGAAATATTCTTTTGCCATAGCAACTATCTTGAACAAATTTGTGGAGTACTTCATTATTTTTAAAAGGGAAGGCATCATATTCATCAACTATGATTAATCCAAATTTGTTGTTATATTTATAGCTTTGATGAGCTGTTAAAACTATTATATCGCCATCAGTTTTTTGACTATGACCTCCATAAACGCAAGTTATTTCTGTGTTTTGGTATATGTTTTTTAATCTTACAAATATTTCCTTTACTACTTCTCTTCTTGGAATAATAAATCCTACTCTTTGACCAATTCTTAAGGATCTATTTATAGATTCAAAAACTATTTCCGTTTTACCTGCACCACACACTGCATCAACATAAATATCGCCTTCACAACCAAGAAGATTATCACTTATAATTTTTTGCTCATTACTCAATTTGTAATTAAGTTTAAACTTAAAATTAGGAGGAGTAATATACTTATCAATATTCGCAATTTCTCCTTTAAATTCAATACACTTGCGACAATAACAACGCCCATTATTATCATATGAAAACAAAGAATTATCACTATTACCACATTTATTGCACTTTACTTTAGCACCTCCTTTAAATTTATCATTATAATAAAAAAGAAAATTCCTAAATGAATTCCATTTTGTTATAATTGTTTTGAGGTAAAAAATATGATTAAAACCATAAAAACTAGTGAAAGTGCAAAAATAGAGATAGATAAATCCATTTTTATTGCCAATATATTTCCAATTGCTAATAATGATGAGGCAAAAGACATCATAAAAAAAGTTAAAAAAGAAAATTATAAAGCTACACATAATTGCTTTGCTTATTATATTGATGATAATAACTTGAAGTTAAATGATGATGGTGAACCATCTGGAACTGCAGGTCTTCCAATTCTTGAAGTAATTAAAAACAATGGACTATCAAGATGTCTTATTGTTGTAACTCGCTATTTTGGAGGCATTAAATTAGGTACTGGAGGTTTATTTAGAGCATATCAAAAAGCCAGTACTGCAGTTATTGAAAAATCTAGGATATCACTCATTGATTGTTTCCCACATTATAAATTAGTATTTGATTACAATCTTAATAATACAATTGAATATTTTTTAAATAAAAATAATATAAAAATAACAAGTAAAAACTATGATACACAAGTTTCTTTTATAATTTATACAAAGGATTCTGAAATTAGCCAAAAATTAATTGATATAACTAACAATAAAATTAATGTAACTTACTTATTTGATAAAGAAATTGAGATATAAAAAGACCAAGGCAATTTACCTTGGTCTTATTTTATTTTTGCAACGTTATTGAGATTGCGCTGCCAAATTATTATTTTGTTGTTTAGAACGTTGATCCTTTTCCAATATAATTTGTTTACTCTTCATCAAACGAATAATATTACTTCTTTCGTTATCATCAAGTTTCATAGTTACATAATGGATAGTATCAATATAATCTGGAATCATAATGTACTCTATAGCGTTTACTCTTCTTCTTGTCTTTTCAATTTCATTTGCCAACATATCACAAGTTTTCTCAACTTGAGCTAACTCAATCATCTTTGGCAATAATTTTGACAATGATAAGATAGCGCCATCTAATTCGCTTGGAGTAAAGACGAAACCATAAGTTAAGTCTATTTCTCCATCATCAGCAGCAAACTCTACCGTTGGTACTTTAATGGACATTATTGTCTTAGTTTTAACACTAAGTTCAGCACTTTTTGAAGGCACCATTAAAGCTTCCATCAAACCTGCATAACTCATAGTTAATTGAGCTGCGGAGAATTTTTTCATAATACGAGCTAATTCACTTTCAATTTCTTTACGTAAAGCTTGATTGTGACGAATAATAAGCATGAATTGACGAATCATTTCATCTTGTTTGTCTTTCAAAAGCTTATGACCTCTAGAAGCGGTCGCAAGTCCATTTTTAAGTTTTGTTAACTCCATTCTGGTAGGATTTACATTCATTAATGCCATAATTACTCACCAGCTTTTGTTGGGTAATACTTATCAATTAATTGTAAATCAATTCTCTTTAATTCGCTCTTTGGTAAGATAGTTAGAAGTTTCCAACCTAAGTTTAATGTTTCTTCAATATCTCTATTGGTGTAATAACCTTGAGAGACATATTGGTTTTCAAACTCAGTTGCAAACTTTGAATATAGTTTATCGACATCAGATAAAGCAGCATCTCCAAGGATAACAGCTAATTCCTTAGCTTCTTTTCCTCTTGCATAAGCCGCAAATAATTGGTTCATCGTTGAAGAATGGTCTTCACGAGTTTTACCTTTTCCAATACCTTTATCTTTCAAACGAGAAAGTGATGGTAAAACATCAATTGGAGGTACTAGACCTTTATGATATAGCTCACGTGATAAGATGATTTGACCTTCAGTAATATATCCTGTTAAGTCAGGAATTGGGTGGGTCTTATCATCTTCTGGCATAGTTAGAATAGGAATTTGGGTAACTGAACCTGTTTTCCCTTTAACTCTACCGGCTCTTTCGTATAGTGAAGCTAAGTCAGTATACATATATCCTGGATAGCCACGACGTCCTGGAACCTCTTTACGAGCTGCAGAAACTTCACGTAGTGCTTCAGCATAGTTAGTAATATCAGTAATGATAATCAAAACGTGCATTCCTAATTCATATGCCAAGTACTCAGCACAAGTGATAGCCATACGAGGAGTAGCAATTCTTTCAATTGCAGGGTCATTTGCTAAGTTGATAAATAGAACAGATCTTTCAATAGCTCCTGATTTTTGGAAATCTTTGATAAAGAAATCTGACTCTTCAAATGTAATACCAACAGCAGCAAAGACAACAGCGAAATCTTCGCCTGTACCTCTAACTTTTGCTTGTCTTGCTATTTGAGCAGCAAGTTTTGCATGAGGTAATCCTGATCCAGAGAAAATAGGTAACTTTTGTCCTCTAACTAGAGTGTTTAGTCCATCAATAGCACTAACACCAGTTTGAATAAATTCTGATGGATAGTCACGAGCAACAGGATTTAATGGAGCACCATTAATATCTTCAACTTTTGTTGGTATTAATTCTCCACCACCATCAATTGGACGTCCCATACCATCGAAAACTCTACCTAAAATATCTGGGGCAAGTTTTAATTCAATACCATGTCCTAAGAACATTGCTTTTGAATCATCAATTTTTAAACCTTGTGAACTGGTGAATAATTGTACTAGTGCCTTGTCCTCATTGATTTCAAGAACTTTACCAACACGTTCCTCACCATTGGCTTGTTTAATTTTAACGAGTTCATCGTACTTTACATTTTCGACTCCCTCAACAAGCATTAGTGGACCAACAACTTCTTTTATAGTTTTATATTCTTTTGGCATTATTGTTGTCCTCCTTTTGCTAATTCTTGATATTCTTTTGCTAATTCTTCATGAACTGCTTTAAATTGGTTATCAAAATCTTTTTCAGCAACGTACTTCATTCTACCAATATTTTCAATAACTTTCATTTTAGTTATTTGTTGGAATCCAACGTTGTTATTTAAAGCTTCTTGACCAAGTTTATACCAAGTAAGAATTAAATTTAACATACCATACTGCTTATTTAATGATGTAAATGTATCAACATCATGGAAAGCAATTTGGTGCAAATAGTCTTCACGAATACTTCTAGCGACTTCAAGAGTTAATCTATCTTGGAATTCAAGAGAATCAGCACCAACTAGACGAACAATTTCATTAAGTTTTGCTTCTTGTTGCAAAATGTTATGAGCCATTGCAACTTGCTTTGACCAATCCTTCTTGACATTCTTATCAAAATATTCTTGTAATACATCATCATATAATGAATAACTCTTCAACCAGTCAATGGCTGGGAAGTGTCTTCTATAAGCTAATGTTGCACTTAATCCCCAGAAAACCTTAACAATTCTAAGTGTAGCTTGAGAAACAGGTTCTGAAGTATCTCCACCTGGAGGGGAAACAGCACCAATAGCACTAACGGCTCCTTGACGACCTTCACTACCTAGACATTGGACAATACCAGCTCTTTCATAGAATTCTGCTAGACGGGAAGACAAATATGCTGGATATCCTTCTTCACCAGGCATCTCTTCTAGACGGCTGGACATTTCACGTAGAGCTTCTGCCCAACGTGATGTTGAGTCAGCCATAACAGCGACTTTATAGCCCATATCACGATAGTATTCAGCAATTGTAATACCTGTATATATTGATGCTTCACGAGCAGCAACAGGCATATTTGAAGTATTAGCAATAAGAACTGTACGTTTCATAATTGTATCACCAGTTTTAGCATCAACTAATTCTGGAAATTCCATCAAAACATCAGTCATTTCATTACCACGTTCACCACATCCAACAAATATAACAATATCGGCATCTGCCCATTTTGCTAATTGGTGTTGAACAACTGTCTTACCACTACCAAATGGTCCTGGAATTGCTGCAATACCGCCAATAGCAATTGGGAAAAGTGTATCAATAACTCTTTGTCCTGTAACCATTGGTTGAGTTGGAGCTAATTTCTTTGTATATGGTCTTCTGATACGAACTGGCCAACGTTGAATCATATTTAAAGAAATTTCTTTTCCTTTTTCATCAACAATTTTAGCTATTGTATCTTCAACTTTTGCTTCACCTTCATAAATCCAGGTAACCTTACCTTTTAATGTTGGTGGAACCATAATTTTATGTAAAACAGCTTTTGTCTCTACAACTTCACCAAGAATGTCTCCACCGATGACTTCATCGCCAACTTTTGCGACCTTCTTGAAATTCCAAACTTTATCTCTGTTTAATTTAGGAACATCTATACCAAGTGGTATTTTGTCACCCTCTTGATCATAAATAACGTTCAAAGGACGTTGGATACCATCAAAAATACTTTCGATTAATCCAGGGCCTAAT
>JBAXYK010000050.1:0-5732 GCA_041670825.1 Bacilli bacterium
ATATCAATGAAATCTAATCAAGTTATATCAGCAACAGCTTTAAATCTTGCAATAGCTCCATTAGCAGCTGTTTTGATAAAAGCAGTTCGAAAAGTTGATTCAACTTGGTTAGAATGGGGAGGAAAGACCTTTATAATAAAAGAAGTTCCTCTTTTGTCAAAAATACCTTTTATTGGAGATATTTTCTTTAAAAATGTTTTTATTAGTTTTTATATTGGAATTGCTATTTTAATAATTTCTTCAATTATTTTATTTAAGACAAAATTTGGATTAAGATTAAGGGCTTGTGGTGAAAATCCTCACGCTGCTGATTCTTTGGGTGTTAATATTTATAAAGTTAGATATGCTGGAGTATTGATAAGTGGATTTTTAGCAGGTCTTGGTGGAGCAATATTTCTTATAACTATAAATGGGACAGCCTTTAGAGCAGAGGCAACAGCAGTATCAGGTTTTGGATTTTTGGCTTTAGCTGTTTTGATATTTGGTAATTGGAATCCAAAAAGAATAATTTTTGCAGCAGTTTTCTTTTCTTTTTTTAGAACAATTGATGCAAACTTTACATTGTTAAATGGTTTAATTAATAATGCTATCCCTGTAAACTTCCGTAATTTATTTAAGATGGTGCCATATATAGCTACTTTGATTTTGCTAATATTTACTTCTAAAAATTCTGGTGCACCAGCGGCAGATGGTCAGGTATATGACCCTGGTCAAAGATAGATAATAAAGTTTTTTTGCACCTTTGAAAAGATGCTAAATATTTTTTAATCATATTGAATTGGCATTAAAAATTTGATAGTATAAAGAAGGGCAATATATGTCTCCTTGCTAGGAGACATTTTTTTATTTTATTTAATTGAGGAAAGAAGTGATGATTATGGGGCAATGCAAATTTATATTCGTAACAGGGGGAGTTGTTTCAGGCTTAGGTAAAGGAATAACTGCTGCCTCTCTTGGTATGCTTTTAAAAAGTCGTGGATTAAATGTTTTTGTTCAAAAATTTGATCCATATATGAATGTCGACCCCGGAACTATGTCACCTCTTCAACATGGTGAGGTTTTTGTAACTGCAGATGGGACAGAGACCGATTTAGATTTAGGTCACTACGAACGCTTTATTGATACAGAGTTAACCAAAAACTCTTCAATAACGTCAGGCAGGATATATTTAACAGTTTTAAATAAAGAAAGAAGAGGAGATTATCTTGGTGGAACAGTTCAAGTAATTCCTCATATAACTAATGAAATTAAGTCAAAGGTTTATGCAGCTGGTACAGAGCCAAATGTGGATGTCGTAATTACAGAAATTGGTGGAACAGTAGGCGATATAGAATCACTACCTTTCATTGAAACAATTAGGCAAATTCGCTCTGAATTAGGGAAAGAAAATGTCTTATTTATTCATACAACATTAATTCCAATGATTGACGCAAGTGGTGAACTGAAAACAAAACCAACTCAACATAGTGTAAAAGAATTACGTTCTTTTGGTATTCAACCAGACATTATTGTATGTAGAAGTTCTCATTCACTAACAGAAGATTTAAAAGCAAAAATAGCTCTTTTTTGTGATGTTGATAGAAGGTCTGTTATTGAGGCAAAAGATGCTCCAATTTTGTACCAAGTTCCTCTTGGCTTAAAAAATCAAAAGATGGATGAAATAGTTTGTAATCAATTTGGGCTAGTTACTAAGATTAGTGATACAAAACAATGGGAAGAATTGATAGAAAGAATCAAAAAATCTGATAAGTTAATTGAAATAGCTCTTGTTGGCAAGTATGTTAGTTTGCATGATGCATATTTATCTGTTACAGAATCTTTATCACATGCTGGCTATGAAATAGGCGCTAGAATAAAAGTAAGATGGATTGATTCTGCAGAGGTCAATCAATTTAACGTAGATAATTTATTGAAGGGAGTATCAGGAATTTTGGTTCCTGGTGGTTTTGGTAGTCGAGGTGTAGAGGGCAAGATACTTGCAGCACAATATGCAAGAGAAAATAAAATACCTTACTTAGGAATATGTTTAGGAATGCAAGTAGCTTGCATTGAATTTGCAAGGAATGTCTTGGGGATAAAAAATGCTACCTCATTAGAGTGGGATGAAGAGACAAGTTATCCAATAATTACTTTAATGAATGATCAAAAAGAAGTTGTGGATAAAGGTGGAACAATGAGACTTGGAAACTATCCATGTGTTTTGCTTGAAGGTTCTAAAAGCTATAATGCATATAAATGCAAGGAAGTATTAGAGCGTCATAGACATAGATATGAGTTTAATAATAATTATCGTGATTTGTTTTCTAAAAATGGGATGATATTTAGTGGTGTTAGTCCTGATCAAAAATTAGTTGAAATAATAGAACTTAAAGATCATCCGTGGTTTGTTGCTACACAAGCGCACCCAGAATTTAAATCACGTCCTATTAAGCCACAACCACTTTTTTTGGGATTTATTAAGGCTGCATTTGCTTATCAACAAGAAAAGTAATATATTAAGTTTGTATAAAAGGGGGAATTTTGTATGGGACTTGTCAATATGAAAGAAATGTTAATTAAAGCTAAAAACGGGAAATATGCTGTTGGTGCTTTCAACATAAATAATGTTGAATGGACAGAGGCAATACTTGATGAGTGTCAAGCAAATAATGCACCAGTAATATTAGGGTGCTCAACAGGAGCAGCAAAATATATGGGTGGATGGAATACTGTGGTTGGTATTGTAAAAGGACTTTTAGAAGACCACAAAATTACTATTCCTGTAGCATTACATCTTGATCATGGAGAAAGTTTTGAAGATTGCAAGAAAGCAATTGATGCTGGATTCACTTCAGTAATGATTGATGCTTCAAAAAAATCATTTGAAGATAATCTTAAGGAAACTAGAAAAGTTGTTGAATATGCTCATGCAAGAAATGTTAGTGTTGAAGCAGAACTTGGTAAGGTTGGTGGCCAAGAGGAAAATATTATTGCAGAATTGATGTATGCAGATCCTCAAGAATGTGCAATCATGGCTCGTGAAACCGGTATAGATTGTTTAGCCCCAGCTCTAGGATCTGTTCATGGTCCATATAAGGGAGAACCTAAATTAGGATTTAAGGAAATGGAAGAAGTAAAGGAATTAACTAATTTGCCTTTAGTACTTCATGGGGGATCAGGAATACCTGATTATCAAATAAAAAAAGCAATAGAATGTGGTACAGCAAAAATAAATGTGAATACAGAGTGCCAACAGGCTTGGACTGCAATCGTGCGTGAAGTATTATCAAAAGATAGTAAAGTCTATGATCCACGAAAAATAATTGGACCAGGTAAAGAAGGAATTCGCTTGGTAGTTAGAACAAAAATTGGAATATTTGGTACAAAAGATAAAGCGTAAATATAAAATTATTGCTAATTATAATATGATATGTTAAAATCTATGAGCAACTTACTTTGAAGGGCTATACTTCAAGGCGGAAGGAGAAAAGTTATGAAAAAAGATATTCATCCAAAATATAATAAAGTAAAAGTTGTTTGTACATCATGTGGTGCAGAATTTGAATCAGGCTCAACACTAAAAGAAATTAGAGTAGATGCATGCTCAAATTGTCATCCATTTTATACAGGTAAACAACGTTTTGGAAATGCTCAAGGTAGAGCAGAGACATTTAAGAAGAAATACGGAATGAAATAATGTAAAGCCTCCTATGCAGTTGCAAGGGAGGCTTTTTTCTAGTAGAATTAAGAGGAAATAATAAAGGAGAGAGTGTATGAAAAATAATAAATTAGCAAGATTAGCTTTAGTTGTTCCTTGCTATAATGAGCAAGAGGTATTACCTTCTACAAACACTACTTTGCAAAAAGTCTTAAGGACTCTTATTGATAAAGATTTAATATCTGACGATAGCTATATATTATATGTAAATGATGGTAGTAAAGACGAAACTTGGAATATAATAGAAAAATTTCATGAAGAATCTAATCTAGTTGATGGAATAAAGCTTTCCAGGAATAAAGGTCATCAAAATGCTCTTATGGCTGGCTTGATGTATGCAAAAGATAATTGCGATTGTGCAATATCCATAGATGCAGACTTGCAAGATGATGTAAATGTCATTGAGCAAATGGTAAATGAATATCTAAATGGCAGCCAAATAGTTTATGGTGTAAGGAATTCTAGGGATACTGATTCTTTCTTCAAAAGAAAAACAGCAACTATGTTTTATAAATTAATGGAGAAATTAGGAGCTAAGACTATATATAATCATGCTGATTTTCGCTTGATGAGTTCAAGAGCTCTTCAAGAATTAGCTTCATTTAACGAGGTAAATTTATTCTTAAGAGGAATTGTTACTGAACTAGGGTTCAAAGTCTCAATAGTAAAATATGATCGCCTTGAAAGACAATTAGGTGAATCAAAATATCCGTTTTCTAAAATGTTATCTTTAGCTTTTGAAGGAATAACCAGTTTTTCAATAAAACCAGTTATGATTGTCGTATATACTGGTGCCGTTTTGTTAATACTAGGATTTTTAGCTATTCTTACTGTAATTATTTATTCTTTCTTTGCATTTTTCAATGTTGCATGGTTCATAGTTAGTATTATGAGTTTGTTTACTGGTATGAATTTGCTAGCAATAGGTCTTGTTGGAATATACGTAGGCAAGAATTACATGGAAACAAAATCAAGACCTAGATATATTATCGAGACAGTATTAATTCATAGATAAAAAAAGAACCCTGCCAGGGTTCTTTTTATAATGCCAATTTGTAGATTTCTAAAATATCACCATCATACAACTTTACAAATTGTCCAACAGGACCAGTCTTGGTGGCTTTTTTTGCCATGACATCTATTTTATCATTAGGTAAATTAGCTTCTTCAAATGAAGTAGGCATTCCCAAAGATTTGAAGAAATTCTTTATATACTCAATTCCTTTTAAAGCAATTTCTTCTTTTGAACCAGAAAGTTCAATATTACATACTTTATTTGCAAAGCGAACAAATTGTTCTAAATCATGACGATATACATATTTCATCCACGCAGGGATTATTATTGATAAACCAGCTCCGTGAGTAATATCATAAAAAGCACTTAATTCATGCTCAATTTTATGACTTGCCCAGTCAGCAATTCTTCCTGTTTCTAAAATTCCATTATGTGATATTGTTGCTATCCACATTATTTCTGCCCTTGAGCCATAATCATGAGGATTTTTTAAAATGCGTGGGGCAACCTCAATTATAGAACGCATCGTGGCTTCACAAAGTTCACTTGTAAAATTAACATCTTCAGCGTTTGTAAAATACCTTTCCATTGTGTGAGAGAATATATCAACTATACCAGCACAAGTGTTATACATTGGTATTGTATAGGTAAGTACAGGATTCATCAAAGCAAAAACAGGTCTATTGATTTGATTTCTGTAACTTGTTTTTTCAACAGTTTTTTCGTTAGTAATAACAGTGCTTACACTAGTTTCACTTCCGGATGCAGGTATTGTCAAAATTACTCCAACAGGGAGAGTGCCATTAATAGGTGAGGCTTTTCCACTAAAAAAATCCCAAACATCATTTTCATGTTTTGCACCCAATCCAATGGCTTTTGCAGAATCTATAACACTGCCTCCTCCAACTGCAAGGATGGCTTCAATTTTATGTTCTTTACAAATTTTTATTCCTTCATAAACCATTGATAGTGTTGGATTTGGTTTAACTCCACCAAGTTCATATACTTCTATGCCCTCAT
>JBAXYK010000051.1:0-5730 GCA_041670825.1 Bacilli bacterium
ATAGGTAATCTAATTCTGTTGGAGTAAGCCTTACTTTCAAACATTTAATATTAGTTTGAAGCTTTTTGCTTTTTAATGCAGATAAAATCTGCATTCTTTCCTCATCTGAAAATTGATAAAAAACTTTTGCTAAATCAACTTCAATTTTCCCATTAATAATGCTCTTTACTATAAATGCTCTATTGTGACCAGCAAAAATATTATTATTATCTATCACTGCTTCATCATTCATGCAAAGAATTTCTTCAAATGAAACATTAAACAATTTACTAAGTTCAATCAAATTGTCAATTGACGGTAAAGTTTGTCCAAGTTCCCAACGCGAAACAGCTTGCCTAGTAACATACAATATCTCTGCTATTTGATCTTGACTATAATTACTAATTACTCTAAGTTCATGTATTTTTTTCCCAATAGCGCTAGAATCAAGCATTAATACCACCTCCAACAATTTAATTCTATCAACAATAATTACAAAGTCACGCAATTAAAAATTGCTATTTTGCTGAGTTTAAGATATTTTTACAAAATTTTATCCATTTTTCTTCATACTCACTTTTATCAATCATTTTAATATCATATGGTGTATAGACATTCCTTTTCTTACACTCATCAATAAAAGGTATCATATGATTTTCTAATTCAACTTTGCAACCATAAACATAACTAAAGCCTTTACTAATAGCATAAAATAATCGTGTATGCCCATCTAGAGATATATATTTATTATTATATATACCAACTTGAATAATTATATCCTCAGGATTTCTAATAAAACTAGAAATTGCCTCAATTTTATGATTACTAATATAGAATTGTGTAGGTTGAATATCTTTTAATTCTATCTTTATGAGATCACACTTAGGAAATGATTTTATCAATAGACCATCATTAGTTTTAAACGTGCTAATTTGAGGAGCGTAATATCTAAATTCTTCAATTATTTCATCAAGATTAGATATTTCTTTATCATATTCAACAACTGCTTCAAATTCATTAATTATTTCAAAAGAACATTTATATTCATCATTAATAATAAATGCTCCATGTTGTAATAATACTATTTTTTTAAATCTATTATCTTCATAGCTATTTATTCTTTCAATTTTCATTTTATTTACTGGCCTCTTTAGATTTCTTTGCAAAAATTTTCAAATTATATTTTACTAGTTCTTTTATCAGTTCACTAGGGATTGGCATATTATATGGTATTTGAATAGCACCCTTGCTAGTTTTATACATTTTGAGTTTATTTTCAAACTTTACAATTGCTCTAGAAGCAGGATATATTCCTATATGATTTTTGTTTGCTGCAAAATGAATTATGTTAACATTTTTAAAATAAGTTGGCATATTCCAACTAAGTTTCTCCTCAAGAGTGGGATCAACACTTAATATTGCAGCCCTTATTGAAATTAATTTTTGACGAATATCTCCATCAAATAGGGAAAAATATTCTTCAACTGTCTTTATTTTATTTGTCATAGTATCACCTTTTTAAAATTATAACAAAAAAATGGAGACACTACTAATCAATTGATATGTTCCTTATAATCAAATATTTAGAAAAGTTCTTTTTTCATAAGTCTTTTTAAAAATCTACAAATTATTCAAAAAGAGATTGCTTATCTTTAACAAGTGTGCTAGAATTCCATTGTTTATTACTTATTTTGATATTTCCTATTTTGAAAATTTTAAATAATTACATAAACCCATTTCAAAAAAGGAGGTACAATCATGGAAAAGAAAGACAAGAAATTAACTTGTAAAGATTGCGGTGTAGAATTTGTGTTTTCTGCAAGAGAACAAGAATTTTATGAAGAAAAAGGTTTTGCAAATGAACCATTAAGATGTCCTGAATGTCGTGCTAAAAGAAAAGCTGAACGTGGCAATTCTGGAAGACGTAATAACAGATATTAATAATTAGTAAAAAGGTCCAACAAATGTTGGGCTTTTTATTTACAAATAAAAAAAAGAACACGCATCGTGCTCTTTAAATTTAAAAATGGGGCGGCAGATGGGGATCGAACCCACGTATGCCTGAGTCACAGTCAGGTGCGTTAAACCGCTTCGCCACAACCGCCATATATAGTGCTATTACATTCTATTAAAAAAAACTAGATTTGTAAAGCACAAATGAACTTTTCATGGTATTTTTTTATCCTACTTCTGGAAATAGTTCATCCCAAGATTTGTCATATGATATTGTGAGTTTAATTCCACTAGTAATACCTATTTGTTTACCACTACTATCATATAGTTTCAAAGTGTAAGTATAAAGTGTATTATCTAGGTCTTGGTTCAAAGCATCAATAGCCAAATTATCAATTCTAATACTATCTAGGCCATATATATCAATCTTATCTGTCTCATAACCGTTATCTAAAGTAATTACTAAATAATCACCTTCATTTATAGCAATTGATTCAAAAAATATCATAATATCTCCACTTACATTATTTAAAGAATGATATGCTCCATTAATATATAAAGTCCCATTACCACCAATTTGTAAAGAAGATATCTTCAGTGAAGGCGTCAATCCTTCAGTTACATTAATAATAAATGTTTTTGTTATTGAACCAATTTTATAAGTAAATTCATATTGACCTACTTTTAAATCTCTTTCATCAATTCGCCATCTGCCATAGAAAATAGTATTTGCTGGATCAAATATTGCCTTTTGATTAGTATCTACACCTACTACACTTACTCTAGCTTGATAAGATTTTGCAATCGCACCATTGTACTTGGTCGTTGCTTCATAATCATATTCACCAAATGGTAAATCAGAAACCACTACATCAGAGAAAATATCTAATCCTTGAATTGCTGAAGTCGCTACTCCATCTTTTGTAGATATAGAAGAATAACTAGTAAATCGATCATCACTAATATATTCACCAACCTTTATAACATCAGCCAGTGTTGAGGTATTGTAACTTGTAGCATTTTCATAATCAAAAACATTGATTTTCCCTTCAGGATTCTTAACTACAAAATAGAAAGTAAAACTAATGTCACCTATAGTAACAACATATTTATGGGTTCCTACAAGTGTTAAACTATGAACTTCAAAAATACCAGAGTAAACTATGTCATTATCAATATTTGCTGCATACTTTATATCAAATTTTTTATTATTTACTGTAATAGATCCGTCAGGTGAAGTATAGGATAAACTTCCTACCACTTTTTTGTAATACACACCAATATTAGGTGTCCCCCCACCTATTGAGGCGGTGTTAGTATCAATATATCCAGTAGAATCTCCACTAGGCGATTCTTCTGTGTCAGCATAATTAATAAATAAATCTTTATCTGTATAAACTTTGTTTGCATCTGCGGCAATTTCTTCTTGAGTAGCAACACTACTTTCAAGATTATAAACCTTTACAAACCAATTAAATGAATAAATAGTTCCCACATTAGCTGGTTTCTCAAATGTATATGTATTAGAAGTTGTTGTCTTAGAAACTGTTCTAGTAACTCCATCTTGAACAGATTTAAAATTGGTAAAATCAGCTGAAAGTTTTAATTCTGATTTTGCACCAATTACAGTAAGAACAAATGTCTTTGTTATTTCACTTCCTGGTCTTCCAGCTTTTATTGTAAATGTATATTTACCTAAAGGTGTATTAGCTGCTATTTTTTGAGAAACAATAATTTGAGAAAAACTATTTTCAAAATAACCAGTAAATGCTGCAGTTTGAATAGTATTATCGCAACTATCACCACAATAAATTGAAGAAATTATGCTACTAGAGGAAGATTGTGTTGGACCCACTATACTAAGTGCATAGTAATTATTTGTAATTCCATCATAATCGAAATAATCTGCACTGAACCTAAAACTCATTGTTCTATAAGAAGAATAGCTTGGTTCTGGTCTAGTAACAGTAGCACTACTACTTGAAAGATAAATATATGATGAAGGATTTTTAATATTAACATTAAAAGTCAAAACCTTACCATTTAATTCAACCTCATGTTTATATAAGCCAGCTTCCATATCATTTGTAACTGAAAATGTATAAGTATAAGTGGACCCCTTTTGCATATCTATATATTTGCCATCTCTATATAATTCTCCACTAGGAGAAGTCCTTTTTACTGAAAATAGAAGATTTTCCCCTTCCAAATTCAAGTGAGATATTGTGATGGCATAATTTGTCGAGGTATCATAATATGGTTTCGTGACATTATATGCTCCAGAAGAAATAGTTGTATTACTGCCATTTACCTTAAAACTCTTTAAATCGAGTTTCCTTGTATCATAAGTAAACACGTAATCTAAATCTTGATAATATTCTTTTTCTCCATGGATTATATATGAATTTCCTTGAATTAATTTGTTTTTGAAATATATAACATACTTACTCACAGAAAGGCTGTAGTAAGAAGATGAGGAAATCTCATTACCATCAACATTAAAATTAATCCCACCATCTGCATATATTTCTAAAGTATTTTCATCAATGCTTTTTACTTGTGCCACACTTAAATTAGGATACTTAACACTTACCTCAAGTTCATTACTTACGTTGCTACCTATTTTAGCAAATATTACATATGTCTTCACTTCTGTTGGTACAAACTCAAATTTGTTACCAGTAAATGATTTTGATTGTACTCCATCTACATACCATTCAACACTCGATGAGTTATTATTTAAACTAAAAGTCATTCTATTATATTCTCCATAAACCTGCTCTAAGCTATCTTTAGAAGATATAACTAAATTCTCAACAACGCTGCTACTTGTCGAAGAACTAGATGTAGTAGAACTTGATGAACTTGAACTACTGCTTGATGATGTTGATGAAGATGTAAAAGAACTGGAAGTTGATGGTAACCCAACACCACATCCAGTAAGAGTAAATATTAAAACCAAAAATAATATTAATTTTTTCACATTCTTCACCTTACCAGTATATATTAGCAAAAAAAACACTTTATTTAAAGTGTTTAATCTTTTGCTTTTCTTATATATTCGTTTATTGCTATTAATTCCCTTTTATGAATTAACTTACCAACATTACTTACCTTATCATCACTAAGAAGTTTAATTAAATCCTCAATCTTTAGCCAAACAACTTCCTTGAATAAACTTTTTTCTAATTCTGTTAAATTGTTATGAACTATTTTACTTACATTTGCATAGTAGTATAGGCCATAATTTTGTAGTTCTAATAGACTATAGTTGTATGATATTACGCCTAAAAAATGTATGTCTTTTACTATAACTCCTAATTCTTCTTCCATCTCTCTTTTAAAACAAGTTAATGATCCTTCATTTTCTTCTATGCCTCCACCAGGGAGTTCATAATGATCTCTTAATCCAAAATCATCCTTACCAACAATATGTAATATAGCAACTTCTTTTTTATCATTAAAAACTAATCCTCTTGTCGAAAATCTAATCCATTTAGGCTTTTTATAGGGATAAACAACATCATCAATATTCCCTAGTATTTTTTGGCGCATACTTAAACCTCCCTTTTTGAGGCATTGTACATATTGGCATATGTTCCTCCACGATTAAGTAATTCTTCATGTGTTCCTATATCTTCAATTCCATCCTTATTTAAAACTATTATTTTATCAGCATTTTTTATAGTTGTTAATCTATGGGCAATCACAATACTTGTCTTATTCTTTGATAAGGCTTCAAATGCTTCTTGAATTTGATGCTCAGTAACATTATCTAGTGCTGATGTTGCTTCATCC